>JAKSRX010000020.1 GCA_024403365.1 Acetatifactor sp.
CTGCTCTTTGACACCAAGTGCATAGTTACCTCTGCCGTCGAAAGCGTTGGGGTTGATACCTCTGAAGTCACGTACACGAGGCAGAGCCAGGTTGATCAGACGATCAAGGAACTCATACATCTTTTCTCCACGAAGGGTGGTCTTACAACCAATGGGCATACCCTCACGGATCTTGAAGTTAGCAATGGAACCCTTAGCCTTGGTAAGAACTGCCTTCTGACCGGAAATAGCTTCCATATCAGCTACAGCGTTCTCAAGAACCTTAGCATTGTCCTTAGCTTCGCCAACACCCATGTTGATTACGATCTTGTCAAGCTTAGGAACTTCCATAACGTTCTTATATCCAAATTTCTTTGTCATAGCTTCTACTACTTCAGCGTAGTAAAAATCTTTTAATCTAGCCATGTTTATGTTTCCTCCTTCCTACTGATTAATCAATAACTTCGCCAGTTGCCTTTGCAAAACGGACTTTCTTATCTCCATCCATCTTGAAGCCTACTCTGGTTGCCTTGCCCTTGAAGACAAGCATTACATTTGAAATATCAATAGGAGCTTCCTTCTGAACAATACCACCGTTGGGGTTTGCCTGAGAGGGCTTGCTGTGCTTTGTGATCACATTAACGCCTTCTACAACAACCTTACCGTTCTTAGCGTCTACTGAAATAACCTTTCCTTCAGTACCGTTATCTTTACCGGCGATAACCTTAACGGTATCACCTTTCTTAATCTTTAATGTGGACATATGACACCTCCTTATAATACTTCGGGAGCCAGAGATACGATCTTCATGAACTGCTTCTCACGAAGCTCTCTTGCTACCGGCACAAAAATACGGGTTCCCTTGGGTGTCTTGTCATCCTTGATGATAACTGCTGCATTCTCGTCGAACTTGATGTAGGAACCATCCTTACGGCGTGCGCCCTTTACAGAACGTACGACAACTGCCTTAACAACATCACCCTTCTTTACAACGCCGCCTGGTGTTGCATCTTTTACGGAAGCAACAATCACATCGCCAATCTGTGCATATCTTCTAGTAGAGCCGCCCATAACACGAATGCAAAGCAATTCTTTTGCACCGGTATTATCAGCAACCTTCAGTCTTGTTTCCTGCTGAACCATGATTTTCCTCCTTTGCCGCACCTACGGCTTAATTACTTCACTCTCTCTACGATCTCAACAAGTCTCCATCTCTTGTCCTTGGACAGAGGTCTTGTCTCCATAACCTTAACGGTATCACCGATGTTACACTCATTGTTCTCGTCATGAGCCTTCAGGGTGTAAGTTCTCTTTACGACCTTGTTGTAAAGGGGATGCTTTACATGCTCTTCGATAGCTACAACGATTGTCTTATCCATCTTATTACTGGTAACTTTACCAGTACGCACTTTTCTCAAATTTCTTTCCACGACTTAACTCCTTTCTCATCGCCTTGGGCGATTCGCATTATGCTCTAGCCTTCTCGGCGATCACTGTCTGAATACGTGCAATGTTCTTTCTAACATCCTTGATTCTTGCAGTATTATCCAGCTGGTTGGTTGCGTTCTGGAATCTCAAATTGAAAAGTTCTTTCTTTGCAGCAACAAGATCTGCGTTGAGTTCCTCAACGGACTTGTTCTTTAATTCTTCTACAAACTTATTAGATTTCATTATTCTACACCGCCTTCCAAATCTGCCTTAGAAACGATTTTACATTTGCAGGGAAGCTTATGCATAGCAAGACGCAATGCCTCTCTTGCCTGCTCCTCGGGAACTCCGGCAATTTCGAACATAACACGTCCGGGTTTAACAACTGCAACCCAGTACTCAAGAGTACCCTTACCGGAACCCATACGAGTTTCAGCGGGCTTTGCTGTAACAGGCTTGTCGGGGAAGATCTTGATCCAAACCTGTCCTGTACGCTTTGTATAACGGGTAAGCGCAATACGTGCTGCCTCGATCTGGTTGGACTTGATCCAACAAGGCTCGGTAGCTACCAAACCGAATTCACCATATGCTAAGGTGTTGCCTCTCATAGCCTTACCAGCCATGGTGCCACGGAACTGTTTACGACGTTTAACTCTCTTAGGCATTAACATGATTATTTATCGCTCCCTTCCATCTGATTTCCCTTTGTAGGAAGTACTTCGCCCTTGTAGATCCAAACCTTAACGCCAACTTTGCCGTAGGTTGTATCTGCTTCAGCGAAACCGTAATCGATATCTGCTCTCAGAGTCTGAAGAGGAATAGTACCCTCGCTGTAGAACTCGGAACGAGCGATATCAGCGCCGCCAAGACGGCCTGCGCATGCTGCCTTGATACCAAGAGCACCGGACTTCATGGTTCTGCCCATGCAAGACTTAACTGCACGTCTGTAAGAAACACGGTTCTCAAGCTGCTGAGCGATGTTCTCTGCAACAAGCTGAGCGTCACGATCAGGTCTCTTGATCTCTTTGATATCAACCAGAACCTTCTTGCCGGTCATCTTAGCAAGTTCGTTCTTGGTTACTTCGATTTCAGCACCACCCTTACCGATGATAACACCGGGCTTAGCAGTGTGAATAATAACTCTTACTCTGTCAGATGCTCTTTCGATCTCGATCTTAGCAACACCTGCGCTGTATAACTTCTTCTTAAGGTATTTTCTGATGTCGTAGTCTTCTACAAGGTAATCAGAAAACTCGCCTTCAGCATACCACTTGGAATCCCATTCCTTAATAACTCCGACTCTTAAGCCGTGAGGATTAACTTTCTGTCCCATTTGTTTGCTCCTTTCCTTACTTCTTCTCGTCAAGCACTACGGTGATGTGGCTCATTCTCTTCTCGATTCTATAAGCTCTACCCTGTGCTCTGGGATGAACACGCTTCATGGTAGGTCCCTTATCTGCATAGCAAGCTGCAACATAAAGGTTGTCCTTGTTCATACCATTGTTGTTCTCAGCGTTTGCAATAGCTGACTCAAGCAGCTTCTTTACAAGGCTGGAAGCGTATCTGGGATTGTACTCCAGAATACCAAGTGCAGTCTGTACATCCTTGCCTCTGATAGCATCCAGTACGAAGCAAGCCTTCTGTACGGAAACTCTAGCATAAGATAACTTTGCTGAAGGTCTGGTATCCTTCTGAGCGTTTCTTTCTCTCTTTATTTGGGATCTATGTCCTTTAGCCATAGATATGTCCTCCTTTCAAATTATCTTACCTTGGACTTCTTCTCGTCCTTGCCGTGGCCTCTATAAGTTCTGGTAGCTACAAACTCACCAAGCTTATGTCCAACCATATCTTCGGTTACATATACAGGAACATGCTTTCTGCCGTCATGAACTGCAATTGTGTGTCCTACGAAAGAAGGGAAAATTGTAGAACGACGGGACCAGGTCTTAACAACCTGCTTCTGTCCTGAAGCATTTAATGCGTCTACTTTCTTAAGCAGGCTTGCGTCTGCGAAAGGTCCTTTTTTAAGTGATCTTGCCATTGTCTTTCCTCCCTAATTATTTGATTGCTTTACCGTTACGTCTTCTTACAATCAGCTTGTTGGAAGCCTTCTTGCTCTTTCTGGTCTTCAAACCAAGAGCGGGCTTACCCCAAGGAGTAGAAGGACCGGGACGTCCGATACCGGTCTTACCTTCACCACCACCGTGAGGATGGTCGTTAGGGTTCATAACAGAACCACGAACAGTAGGGCGGATACCCATGTGACGCTTACGTCCTGCTTTACCGATATTAACAAGGTTGTGATCAACATTACCAACGATACCTACGGTAGCGCGGCACTGGATAGGAACCATTCTCATTTCGCCGGAAGGAAGACGAAGTGTTGCGTACTTACCTTCTTTAGCCATCAGCTGAGCGCTGTTACCTGCGGAACGAACCAGCTGGCCGCCCTTGCCGGGATACAGCTCGATGTTGTGAACCTGAGTACCTACAGGGATCTCGGAAAGAGGAAGGCAGTTACCTACTCTTACTTCTGCGGTTGCACCGTTCATAACCTTCATGCCATCAGTCAGACCCTGAGGAGCAAGGATGTATGCCTTCTCGCCGTCTGCGTAGCAGATCAGAGCGATGTTAGCAGTTCTGTTGGGATCGTACTCGATACCGATTACGGTAGCGGGGATGCCATCCTTATTTCTCTTAAAGTCGATGATTCTGTACTTCTTTCTGTAACCACCGCCCTGGTGTCTTACAGTGATCTTACCCTGATTGTTACGACCAGCGTTCTTCTTGAGAGAAACAAGCAGTGCCTTCTCGGGCTCTTTCTTGGTGATCTCTGCGAAATCAGAACCGGTCATATTTCTTCTGGAGGGTGTATAGGGGTTGTATGTCTTGATACCCATTTTATTATCTCCTTATCATAACATTTTGCGCGGCCAATCTTTCAGACCGCATACTTAAGTGCGATTAACGAATTATAATCCTGCAAAAATCTCGATGTCCTTGCTGTCAGCAGTAAGGGTAACGATTGCCTTCTTGGTCTTAGCAGTCTTGCCAACTACCATTCCGCGTCTCTTGTTCTTTCCGTCGGAATTGATGGTGTTTACGCTCTTAACCTTAGTGCCTTCGAACATCTTCTCAACAGCCTCTTTGATCTGAGACTTGTTTGCCTCGGTGTTTACCAGGAAGGTGTACTTCTTATCAGCCATACCAGCCATGCTCTTCTCGGTAATAACGGGCTTGAGGATTACGTCATAGTATTTAATATCAGCCATTACGCATATACCTCCTCGATCTTAGCAACAGCGTCCTTAGTAAGAACTACTGTCTTAGCCTTCATGATGTCGTATACATTGATGGTGTTAACCAGAGTAGTATCGATAGTAGCTACATTCTTTGCGGAAAGAACTACGTTTGCATCATTCTCAGCGATTACAACCAGGCCGTTAGTTACGTTCAGGTTGTTCATTACGGTTACAAAGCTCTTTGTCTTGATGTCGTCGAACTTCAGCTCGTCAACTACGATCAGCTTGCAGTCCTGAACCTTGCTGGTCAGTGCAGACTTAAGAGCTGCTCTCTTTTCCTTCTTGTTAAGCTTGAAGGAATAATCTCTGGGTACGGGAGCGAATACTACGCCGCCGCCTGCCCACTGGGGAGCTCTGGTTGAACCCTGTCTTGCATGACCGGTTCCCTTCTGTCTCCAAGGCTTTCTTCCGCCACCGGATACTTCAGAACGGGTCTTTGCCTTCTGAGTTCCCTGACGATTATTTGCAAGCTGCTGTACAACTGCCATGTGTACCAGGTGCTCGTTAACTTCAACACCAAATACTGCATCGTTCAGTTCGATTGTGCCAACTTCCTTGCCTTCCATATTATAAACAGATACGTTTGCCATCTGATTGGTCCTCCTTTCGCACTAAACTATGCTTCAACCTTAGTGGTCTCTTTAATGGTTACTAATGCCTTCTTGGGTCCGGGTACTGCACCCTTTACAAGAAGCAGATTCTTCTCAGCATCTACTCTTACAACCTCAAGATTCTGAACAGTTACTTTAACGCAACCCATATGTCCGGGCATTCCCTTACCCTTGAATACACGGCTGGGGGATGAACATGCACCGTTGGAACCCTGATGACGATGGAACTTGGAACCGTGCTTCATGGGTCCTCTGTGCTGACCAAGTCTCTTGATAGCGCCCTGGAAGCCTTTTCCCTTGCTGATTGCAGAAGCATCGATCTTGTCGCCTGCTGCGAAGATGTCAGCCTTGATCTCTGCGCCGAGAGTATACTCTTCAGCGTTCTCAAGCTTGAACTCTCTGATGTATCTCTTAGCAGTTACGCCTGCCTTCTTGAAGTGGCCTGCTTCAGCCTTGTTAACACCATGTCTGTGGATGATTTCCTTCTTACCACTTGCATCCTTGTTAACGATCTTTTCCTTCTTATCAACGAAACCTACCTGTACTGCGCTGTAGCCATCGTTCTCAGCGGTCTTAACCTGGGTTACTACACAGGGACCAGCCTGAAGAACAGTTACAGGAACCAGTACGCCGTCTTCGTTGAAGATCTGTGTCATTCCGACTTTGGTTGCCAAAATTGCTTTCTTCATTTTTCCTCTCTTTCTGCCTCATTGGGCTTTCTACATAGCGGACCACACAATCATTGTTGCGCATGACTGTCGGATTTCTCCTTTCTCCGTTTGGCACGGAGACGTGTTCTTACGTCTAGTAGAGGTTTTGTTTTTGTTTTTTAATTACTTGTTTTTCATCTTGATATCGATATAAACACCTGCGGGCATTTCCAGTCTCTGCAGTGCATCAACTGTCTTCTGGTTAGGTGCAATGATATCGATCAGTCTCTTATGAGTTCTCTGCTCGAACTGTTCTCTGCTGTCTTTGTATTTGTGAACTGCTCTAAGAATGGTAACTACCTCTTTCTTAGTAGGAAGGGGCACAGGACCACTTACCTCAGCTCCGGTTTTCTTTACAGTATCGATGATTTTCTTTGCAGATGCATCAACAAGCTGATGCTCATAAGCTTTCAGTGTAATTCTCATTACTTGACTTGCCATAAAAAAAGTCGCCTCCTTTTCGCACTTTTGGGTCTAAGTACGACAAGCGGTGACTGTACACTCTCCCGTGTGTGTCCTGAACCTTTACGCAACTCTTCGGTTCCTTTGGCTTTCACACGTCGTTTCTGCATTCCTGCAGACTCTTAATTGTGGTACAGTGACTTGTCGTCAGTTTCCTAACTTGACATTCGCTCCACGGAAAACCCGCACATCATTTCTGACATCCGGCAACCTCACGCTTCATTGCTATCATGTCACAGCAAGATACATTATACATTATTTTCAGCATATTGCAACAATTATTTTTGAAAATTTGTGCAAAAAAATTGTATTTTTTCAAGTACAATCTATGTGCATTCTGTATAATGTCCATTGCGTAGTATACAGAAGCAGCTATCCTTTGTCAATCCCCTACTCAGTATTTACAGTTCTGTCCAAATACAATATAATATATGGAAGAAACAGGTTTACAAGATATTGTAGTTGATGTGTTTCTACATATTATATATAGAAGAAAAGGAATCAATATATGTGGATTGCAAACAATTGGAAAGACTATGAAGTCCTGGACACCTCAAACGGTGAGAAACTGGAACGTTGGGGACAATACACCCTGGTGCGTCCCGATCCCCAGGTCATCTGGAATACTCCTCACAACCATAAAGGCTGGAAAAATAAGAACGGCCACTATCATCGCAGCACCAAGGGCGGCGGTGAGTGGGAATTTTTCAGTCTCCCCAACGAGTGGACCATTCAGTATCCTCTCCCCAATATGGTAGTGGGAACCGAGAAGCAGCTTACCTTCCATTTAAAGCCCTTCAGTTTCAAACATACCGGTCTGTTTCCCGAGCAGGCTACCAACTGGGACTGGTTCTCCGGTCTGATCAAGAACGCAGGTCGTCCCGTTAAAGTACTGAACCTCTTCGCCTATACCGGCGGTGCTACTCTGGCAGCCGCAGCGGCAGGTGCACAGGTGACTCATGTGGATGCTTCCAAGGGAATGGTTGGATGGGCGAAAGAAAACGCAGCCAGCTCTGGGCTCGGTGAGGCTCCCATTCGCTGGCTGGTAGATGACTGTGTGAAATTCGTAGAACGTGAGATCCGCCGCGGCAACAAGTACGACGGTATCATTATGGATCCTCCCTCCTACGGCAGAGGTCCTAAAGGGGAGATCTGGAAGATCGAGGAAAGCATCTGGCCTTTCGTAGAACTGACAGCTCAGCTTCTCTCCGATGACGCATTGTTCTTCCTGATCAACTCCTACACCACCGGTCTTCAGCCGGCAGTTCTTTCCTATATGATCAACACCGCTGTCACCAAACGTTACGGCGGACATGTAGAAGCTGAGGAGACCGGTCTTCCCGTTACCGAATCCGGTCTCGTACTTCCCTGCGGTGCTTCCGGTCGTTGGAGTAAAAAATAAGTCCTAAAGCACTTCCTTGCGAAGTACAGGGATCAGGCGAAGGATAGCCGCCGTCACTACCGCCGGGATCAATGCTCCCAGGAAAAACAAAGGTAAAGATATCCAGATAGGATACGCAAGCGGCGACAGATGTAAAAACTTATAATACAGATTTAAGAATACCGGATGTGTGAGATACACCGCAAAGCTAAGCGCGGACAGTTTCTCCCAGATGCCGGTATTTTTCTTTTCTACACTATCCGGCTTCTGATGCATACCGATGGCAAACAGCAGCATGGCAAAGCCTACCGTCAAAGGATAATTGTATGCCATCTGCAGTGTATAGGAACGAAGCAGTCTGCCTGCAACGACCACAAGGATCAGCAAAATGAGACCTGCGATCCGGGCGGTCAGGTTCTTCTGTCTTGCCTCGTCCTTCTGAACTACGTAGACATAACCGCATATATAATAGAAGAGATAGATTCCCGATGCAGGAATTGCGGCAAGAGCTTCGATACCGAAGGCCTTACCGATAAAGGGCAGGAAGCTGAACACTGTCAGCAGAACCGCCTGCAGACAATACACGCTCCACATAGGCAGTTTCATCAGGATCCATCGAAGCAGCGGTGTCACGAGATACAGAATAAAGATCAGGTACAGATACCACAGGTGTGCCCAACTGTCACCCTGCAGCACCATGGTAATTGCGGTGCCGATCATACCAAAGCTAAAGGTTCCTTCTTTTGCCACCAATTCCAGGCAGGCAAAAGGGACACCGAACAGGAACAACGCCAGAGCGATCCTCTTACAATACTTAGCCACCATCAGGCGTCCTGTGATCTTGCGCTCAGGATTCAGGAAGAGATAACCGGAGATCATCAGGAACACCGGCACGCTCCAGCACACCAGATCCATCACTGCCAGGAACAGACGAAACTGTCCCGGATACCCGGACATATCCGTATGATCCATTACACCGGTGACTGTGTGCAGCATCACTACCGCAACTGTAGCCAGAACTCTAAGCACATCCAGAAATGTTTCACGCTTCTGCACTGTATCTCTCCTTTCTTCCTTTTTTATCGTTACATACTTTCTATAGTATACCCAACACCGACCCTGCACGCAAGAGCGCGATGGGTTTTTGTTGATACCTCGCATCAGAAAGACTATAATGAATCTTATCAAAAAATGCAAAAGAGGAGCAACAGTATGAATGCCGATCGCTTACAGAAACTGCAGAAGCATCGCTATCTCTTTGCGCTGACTTCATCTGTGGTCTGCGCTCTTATTTCTTTTGCATTTTTTTATCTTCACTGTCGCATGACCGGAGAATCACTTGTTACTTTGATCCCTCATCTGATCCTATGCTGCCTTCTGATCCTGTTCTATTCCCTGACTTTGCTTCATATCATCAAAGCTGCGGGCATCCGAATCGCCGCCCAGGAGAAGCTCATCGAAGAGAACCAGCGGCAATTGGCAGAAGCAGAGAAAGAAATGATGCGGGCCAACCTGCTGCGCGCTGTGTCCCACGACCTGCGGACGCCCCTGACCGGTATCATCGGCAACAGTTTGGCTTACCTGGAAAACAGTGCATTTCTGGAGCCCGCCGACAAGGACGCTCTCGTCCGCAATATATACACGGATTCTTCCTGGCTGTTAAATATGGTAGAGAATCTGTTGACCGTCACCCGAATCAAAGATAGAAATCTGGCCATCAATACCAGTGATGAATCGGTGGAGGAAGTGATCGGCGAGGCACTGCAAAAAATGCGGCAGCGTCACCCGGATTTCGAGATCTCCGTTACTTTCCCGGAGGATCTCCTCATCTTCCCTATGGATGCCATCCTGATCGAGCAAGTCACCATCAACCTTCTGGAAAACTCCCTATATCATGCCAGAAGCACAGACCCGGTAGAGGTCATTGTGGAGAATCACAGAGACCACGTGTCCTTCACCATCCGCGACTACGGCACCGGCATTCCGGAGGACAAACTTGCGCATCTCTTTGACGGTTCCGACTATGTGGCCGATGCCTCCGATTCCATCAAAGGCATGGGAATCGGCCTTGTCATCTGCAAGACCATTATCGCAGCACACCACGGCACTCTGATCGGCCGCAATCACGACCGGGGTGCAGAATTTATCTTCACTCTTCCGAAGAAGAAAGAAGGTACCAATGAATCTTAAGACCAATGTACTTCTCATAGAAGATGATAAAAGTATCTGTTCCTTTATTACCACCGCGCTGTCCGGCAACGGCTATCGGGTCATGACCGCCTATACCGGGGAGGAAGGTTTATGCCTTGCTGCCTCCAACAGTCCCGATGTGATCCTGCAGGACCTGGGGCTTCCGGATGTGGACGGTCTGGATATGATACGCAAACTCCGCAGCTGGAGCAATGTCCCCATCATCGTCATCTCCGCCCGCACGAAGGAGCAGGACAAAGTCACCGCTCTGGATCTGGGTGCAGACGATTACATCACCAAGCCTTTCGGTCCCGCGGAGCTTATGGCCAGGATCCGCACCGGGCTTCGCCACAGCCATACCACTGTTGCCGGCAGTCAGTACCGTTCTGGTGAACTGGCCCTGGATTTCGACAGGCGTCTGGTCACCCTGTCCGGCCAGGAGGTACACCTCACCCAGATAGAATACCAGTTACTGTCCCTGCTCGCCGAGAACTCCGGCCGCGTTCTCACCTACTCTTCCATCATGAGCGCCATCTGGGGGCCTTATATGGACAGCAACAATCAGATCCTGCGGGTCAACATGGCAAATATCCGCCGGAAGATAGAGAAAAATCCCGCCTTCCCCGAATATGTTTTTACAGAGATCGGCGTGGGCTACCGCATGCGGGAAAACGAGATCACCTAACAAAAAGAGCAACCGTACCCATAGGAACGATTGCTCTTTTCTTTTATTCCGCCCAAAGGGCGATCACTTCTTCTCTGCTCAGGCAGCCGTGATATTCCACCAGCACGCCGTCCTTGTCGATAAAGGCCAACTGCATCACCGCTTCCCAGGTCTTCGGCAACTTCTCTGTCCACTCTTCTGACTTTACATCGATCGCTGCATTCGCCGCAACGAGGGCCTCTGCCGTCGCCGCATCCAGTTCGGTCACCTTGATCCAGACAGTTTCCGACTCATCTTCGTCATTTCTGTACATAAAGTACTGCTCGTACTCCTGATCATCAACTACATACAAGGAGTAGGTTCTCGGCAGGCGCTCTCCGATCAACTGTCCGTAATCCTTCGATGCTTCTGTGGTGCTATTTTCCCTCTTGCTTCCCAGAGGCGTCTGCTCCTTCTGATCTTGTACAGCCTGCTTATCCGGGTCTATTGCACCGACTGCTGTATACTCGTTCACATTCAACCAACGGGGATCCGCCCCATAGGTCGATCCTTCTTCCACACCTGTGTCTGCTTCCTCTGCGATCATGACATTGTCATACTTCTCCTGATAGGTCTCTGCGGCAGGTGCGGTAAGGTAAGCGACACCGGCATTCTCGCTGGATTCGGCGCTCTTCATATTGAACAGTCCTGACTGCATTGCGTAGAAAGCACTGCCCACTACCACCAGGCACAGACATGCGGCACAGATCTTTCCCGCTCTGCTATAGAAATTGATGATCTTGCCCTTCTTTGCGGGAACCGCCTTCTCACTTCTCTCCAACAGTTCCGGATCCACATCGGATAATGCCTCCAGGAGGCGAATTGCATATTCTTCTTTATTCTGACTCATACTACAAATCCTTCCTCCTGCAGATAATCTTTCAACTTATTTCTGGTGCGGAACAGGCTGCTCTTGATGGTATTCAAATTCAGGCTGTAACGCTTTGCGATCTCCGCATATTCTTCCATATACCAGTAACGGCGCAGGAAAATATTACAATCCCTCTCGGGGATCGTGCGTAGGAATCGATTGATCGCATTCTTCAATTCCTTGGCCTCCACGATATCCTCCGTGGTTTTTTTATCGGAAACACATTCCGCTATCTCATCCAATACCACCGTCATCTCACCGTTTCCGCGTTTCAAAGTTCTCTGTCCTTTCCATCTGTCCAGGGCAAGATTTCTGGTGATCGTTCCCAGGAAAAGTCCAAGTTTCGCCGGCCTGTTCGGCGGTATGGAATTCCAGGCACGCAGCCAGGTATCATTCACACACTCGTCCGAGTCTTCCGTATCATGCAGAACATTCCAGGCAATACTGTGACAGTAATGCCCGTAGGCCTTCTGGGATTCACTTAACGCGCTTTCATTTCTCGCCCAATACAGATCAATAATCTCTGTATCTCCCATGGTCGTTCCTCCTTAGAATTCTTCTATGCATAGATCGTCTGTTTCGACCACTCTATCCATATAGACTACATTTTTCCGTAAAAGTTTTTCGCCACATCAAAAATAGTAACATTTTTACAGTAAAGGTGCAATGATTCGCATAAAGTAACTGCGTAGTTTCTCTCCGACGCTTCTCTCTTCCAGCATGGAAAGGGTCTGCAATTGCGACTTTTCCAGGGTCTCCCTATAATCCTTTTCGATGGCAGCGATCTGGGAATTGCGATATAGGATCACACCGCACTCAAAATGATGATACAGACTTCTGTAGTCCAGATTCACGGTGCCTACCACCGCCTTCACTCCGTCCACCGAAAAGACTTTGGCGTGAACAAACCCCGGCGTGTACTCATAGATCCTGACCCCGCATTCCATCAAAGGGCGATAGTAAGTCTTCGCCAGGGCAAATGTCATCTTCTTATCCGGCACATGAGGCATCAGAATGCAGACCTCCACCCCTCTCATGGCACTGTACCGAAGAGCGGACAGCATCCGATGATCCAGGATCAGATAAGGCGTCATAATATGCACATAAGTGTGAGCCGTGTTGATCATATCCAGATAAACGCTCTCCCCGATCATCTCCTCCCCCAGGGGATTGGAACTATAGGGGATCACATACCCGTCGGACAGTTCTGTGATCTCCGGCCGCAGAAGGTAAGGCTCAAAGTCCTCTTTCCCTCTTACCGCAGCATTCCACATCTCCAGAAACATACAGGTAAATCGCGCAGTGGCACTGCCCTTTAGTCGGACTCCCACATCTTTCCAATGGCCGTACTTCTCCCGACGATTGATATACTCATCCGCCAGATTGATGCCTCCGGTGAAAGCCACCTCCCCATCGATCACGCAGATCTTCCTATGGTCGCGATTATTATAATGGGAAGAAAAGATCAGTTTGATCGGTGCAAACAGTTCACATTGGATTCCCTCCGCCCGCAGTTTCTTCGGGTAGGAACCTGGCAGTTGAAACAGTACATTCGTGCCGTCATACATTACCCTGACTTCCACGCCCTCTCCGGCCTTCTCCTTCAGGATCTCAAGCACAGTCTCCCACAGCTCTCCCTCACTGATGATAAAGTACTCCAGGAAAATAAACTTCTTCGCCTTCTTAAGCTCCTCCACCATGTCAGGAAACATATTATCTCCCAGGGCATAATAAGTCACCGTGGTATTTTCGTACACGGGGCTATTATCCTTTTTGTACAGATAATAGGCCAGTTGCGCCATATGGGGATTCTCCTCACGGAGTCTCTTTCGAAGCTCAGCATTCTCCGGCAGCAGTTTTTCGGTCTTCTCCGAGAGGCCTGACAGACGCCGCTTTAAGATCTTGCTTCCGGGTTGGAACAGGATCGTCATATAGAACACTGCGCCAAAGATCGGAAACACCGCTATGGGAAACATCCAGGCCAGTTTCATATCCGGATTGCCCCTGTGATTGTAGATATACAGGATGGCGATCACACCGATCAATACGAAAATTGCATAAAAAACAAGGCTATAGTTGCGCAGCACCACATAGCCTTCTATCAAAAACAGTAATTGCAACAGAAATCCAAGCACCAAAACAAAGGTGCGGCCATAGATGATCATTTGCAGATTACCTAGGCCCTTTCTCCAACCTTCCTCTTCTCTCATTCTTTATCACTCCTGTACTCGTTCCAGATTCACCGTCAGGATAAAATGATCCTTTTCCGCCTTCTCATCCCAGGCGATCGTTCCGCCCAATGCTTTCAACGCCTGGCTATAAGTCTGTACATTTGTGGGAACGCTTTCCTCGTCTCCCATAGAGACATAGAGGTCCTCAAAATGCTCCTCTATGGCGCTCCTGCAATCCTTCCCTGCAGTTGTGCTGCTCACGCCGCGGAACACGATGCTGTCGCTATTCTCCGAACGCCCTGCCAGCGAGACCTGCACTGTGATCGATCCCTTCTCTCTGCAATAGCGGTACAACACTGTGATCAACACATTCAGAATCTGGATCAGGCGGGCATCATCTCCCTGATAGGTCCCCTTCACCGAATCCTCCATAGTGAGTGTGAACACGATCCCACCATGCTCTGCCGCAGTTTCGTTATAGTAATTCCGGCAGCCTTCCATCAGCTCTTCCAGGGAGAATATATGCTTGGAACTGCTGATGCGCTGTCCCTGTTTTACTCCCAGCTGAATCAGGTCCTCCGTCTGGATCTGCAGATAGCGGCACAACTGCTCGGAAGTCCTCAGATAGACTCCGGCCTGCTCCAAGTCCCCCTGCTCGATGGCCTTGATGGTGAGTGCATTCATACTGGCAGCAGCATCCACAGGCACCTGCATTCCCTCTGCCAAATTGCGCAGAAAGATCTCCATAGCCCGCTCCGCGTTCTTTGCCTTGCGCAGAAGCCAACCCATATGGTTTTTGTGCAGTTCGTCTGCCTTCACCGATTCGTCCACATTTTTCGCGTACATCAGAATACAACCGGCATCCTCCTCACCGTGCAGCGGCAGAATGGAGGTCTGGATCCAGATATACTCCCCCTTATAGAGTCTGCGGTAGATACAGGTAGCTCCGCTCTGTCCCTCCTCGCATACTCTGCGCATATAATCGGCGGAAGTAAAAGCACGACACTTCTCCACTTCCTCCGGATGGATCCTTTTCAGGAAATCCACGCGAAACTGTTCCCAGTCATAGGACACGAAAGTGGTCTCCATATGCTCTCTGTCACGGATGATGATACACTCTCCGGTCATATAATTGATCCTGGCGATTCTGGGGAAACTGTCACCCAACGCATCCAGGGATTTCACCAGAAGCTGATCCTTTCCGTTGCCGCGCTTTCTCCTGCTGTCCACAAGCACAAACACAAAAAGCCCCAGATTCAGGTAGATCACGACCACCATCAGGACAAACAACCAGATATTATTTTTGCACATGATAAAGGCTGCCACCAGCAAAACAGCTGATAGCAACACCGCCAATATCACCTCTGACAGTTCTCTCTTCCCCGGTTTCATATGCGCCCTCTTCTTTCGAAACTTCTTATATTCACTATACCAATTCCACCGAAAAAAGCAACAAAAGTCCATCGCGCTTTGTTATGGGTAATCTTCGATTACCCGTAACCCACTTGTTATGGGTAACCTCCGGTTACCTGCAACGAAAAAATCTCCGCTTCTTCAAGCGGAGATTTTTTAAACCATATATTTAACGTATTACTCTTAATCCCTTACGCAATATCTTCCATCTGCGCAGTATACAGTCTGTAGTAGTCACCCTTCTGAGCCATCAATTCATCGTGGGTTCCGCATTCCAGGACACCACCCTGATCTACATACATGATCTTGTCACAGTTCTTAATGGTGGAAAGTCTGTGTGCGATGATGAAGGAAGTTCTTCCCTTCAGCATTGCGTTCAGACCCTGCTGCAAAGCACGCTCGGTCTGTACGTCGATACTGGAAGTCGCCTCATCCAGCACCAGAATTGCGGGATCGGAGATCAATGTTCTCGCGAAGGAGATCAACTGCTTCTGTCCCTGGGAAAGAAGGGAACCTCTCTCCTTTACTTCCATCTGATAACCGTCTGAAAATCTCTTGATAAACTCATCGGCACATACTGTCTTGCTGGCCTTCTCTATTTCTTCCATGGTAGCATCCAGCTTACCGTAGCGGATATTATCCTCAATGGTTCCGGAGAAGATGAAGCTGTCCTGCAGCATGATACCCATCTGGGAACGAAGGGAATGCAGGGTCACCTTGGAGATATCCTGACCATCGATCAGTACGCGTCCGTTGTTAACATTATAGAATCTGGAGATCAGATTTACGATGGTACTCTTACCTGCACCGGTAGGACCTACCAGAGCAATGCTCTCACCCGCCTTTACGGTAAAGGAAAGATCCTTCAGAACCACCTTGTCTGCCTCGTAACCGAAGGTTACATTCTCAAAAGTTACATCACCCTTGATTCTGGGCATCTCGACAGCATCCTCTGCATCATCGACTGTAACAGGCTCATCCAATGTCTCAAAGATACGCTCCAAGTACGCGATATTGTTGATGAAGTTGTTGAAGATGTTACCAAGGTTCATGATAGGCTGCCAGAAACGAGCCGCATAGGAGGTCATTGCCACGATGGTACCAAGGCTGGTGTGACCTTCGCCGAACAGCACCAGACCGGCAATGAAGATCGATGCTCTGATCAGTACGGAAATATCATCGATGCCGGGCCATACCATGTTACTGTACATAACCGCCTTCATCCACGCGCTTCTGCATCTGTCGGACAGGTATGCGAAAGTCTCTGCGTTTTCCTCTTCTCTTGCGAACATCTGAGTGATTCTGGCACCCACGATATTCTCCTGCAGATAAGCATTCAGGTTGGAGTTCTTATTGGAAACCTGCTGCCATGCCTTTCTCTGCTTGTTCTTGATATACAACATAAACACTGCCAGTACAGGCACACCGGCCAGTACGACCAGGGAAAGCTTCACATCAACCATGAACATGAAGATGACGATGAAGATCAGGTTCATGATCTCCAGTACCACGTTGATCAATCCGTTGGAAAGCATATCAGATACAGAGTTTACGTAGTTTACCACACGGATCAGGATCTTGCCGTGAGGTCTGTCATCATAATACTGGAAAGGCAGTTTCTGCAGATGCTCGAAAATATCCTTTCTGATATCATAAATGATACTCTGGCTGACGCGGATCATGATCTTGGAACGAATGGTGGTAAACAGGATACCTGTGGAGAAGGTTGCGATCAGCAGTACCACCAGGGTAAGAAGCATTCGCATATCCGCATTGGGAATGGCTTCATCCAGAGCCTTCTGGGTGATCTTGGGTCCAAACAGACCGAGGATACCACCGATGGCACTCAGGATCAAAGCGATCACCATCTTGTTTACATACTTCTTGATATAAACAGAAGCACGCAGGAGGTGATGGTAGTCAAAGGGTGTTTCCAGAACTTCGTCTTCTTTATAAGTATTTCGTCTAGCCATCTTTATTCCTCCTCTCCTGTCTGTAATTTTACAAGGCTGCAATAATATCCGCCCTTAGCAACCAGCTCGTCATGAGTTCCTTCCTCAGTGATACGACCGTCCTGAATGACCAGGATCTTGTCAGCGGACTTGGTGGTGGAAATTCTCTGAGCGATGATCACCTTGGTGCAGGGAAAATCCAGATTCTTCAGCGAATGCTGGATCTGCTTCTCGGTCTCCATATCTACTGCGGATGTGGTGTCATCCAGGATCAGGATCGCAGGCTTTACTGCCAAGGCTCTTGCCAGGGAAATACGCTGCTTCTGTCCGCCGGACAAGCCTACACCTCTCTCACCTACGATGGTCTCATAGCCATCAGGCATCTTGGAAATGAAATCAGCTGCAGCAGAATACTTCGCGAACTTCATAACTTCTTTCTGGCTCAGGTGACTGTCACCGTAAGCGATGTTGCCATCAATGGTATCGGAGAACAGCAGCACATCCTGTGTTGCCAGACCAATATTCTTACGAAGCTGTCTCAGTTTCAACTTGTTTACATTGATACCGTCTACCAGCACTTCACCCTGGGTAGGCTCGTAGAATCTGGGGATCATATTGATCAGAGAAGTCTTACCGCAACCGGTCTCACCCATGATAGCCACAGTCTGGCCGGGTTCTACCGAGAAGGTAATATCATGCAAAACGGGAAGGTTTGCATCTTCATACTGGAAAGAAACATTCTTGAACTCGATCTTTCCTTCAAATCTCTCGGTCTTGTCGATGGCATCGGGTGCATCCACGATGGTGGGCTCTGAGTAGTAGATCTCCATAACTTTCTCGGAAGCTGCGGAGAAACGCTGGAACTCGTTCATGATGTTACCCATCATTCTCATGGGGTTCTGCAGCGCCCAGATCAGGCCGGAAAATGCTACATAATCACCCATGGTGATACGGCCGTTGATGATGAAGATACCGCCCAGCAGAAGCAGAACCAGAGGCATCAGGTTCGCAAATGTTTCTACGTAAGGGAAGTAAGTCAGCCAGGTCATAGCAGTCTTCTGATTGGTCTCTGCATAATCCTTGTTGCACTCGTCAAACTTCTCTATCTCATAGTCTTCTCTTGCGAAGGCCTTTACCACACGGTTACCGGAGATATTCTCCTGCGCTGCGGTGTTCATCTGTGCGTGTTTCTCACGCAGCAGCTTGTGTCTGGGGCCTACCTTATCGCGGAAGAGTCTGATAATAATGAAGATGAAAGGAGCAATGATCAGCATGCTCAGTGCCAGCAACCAGTCCATGTATATGAAGTAGACCGCTGTTGCAATGAACAGGGAGAAGGATTCAATGATCGCTCTCAGTACCCATGCGATCATATGTCTGACTGCGTCCAGGTCACCGGTCACACGTGTCATCAGATCACCGGTTCGGAAGGTGCTGTAGAATTTCATATCCTGGTTCTCGATCTTGTCAAAGAGGAAGGTTCGAACCCTGTAAAGTACCTTCTGGGATACCACTTCCATGATCAGACACACGAGATATACGACCGTAGTTCTGAAAAAGGTCAGCAGAACCATGGCTGCGATCAACTTGTACAGGAGATCCTTATGACTCGCCAGATTAGCAGCTGCGCTCTCTCCCGACAGGAAGGTATCTACGATTTTTGAGGAAATATAGGGCACGGTCAACTGCAGAACATTGTACAGGAAAGTACCCAAGATACCCACCGCATATAATGCGCGGTATCCCTTCATATTCTCCAATAACCAGCCGATTTTTGACTTCTGTTGTGTTTTCAAAGGTTCATACCTCCATTCTTAGAACATTCTAAGGGGAAGCGTTTCATCCGTAAATGTACAAAATTGCAAATTCTATGTACTTTTTTGAACAAAAAAACGGCGGAAATGCTTAAGTTTCCGCCATTTTCACTACATTTTTACTCAGTAATTATATTTTGTCCGTTTTTGTTATCCAAACCCTTGTGTTTATCACATTCTATACTTACTTTTTGACATCAATGGTCAGCCATTTCCTCTCGGAAGGCAATATTCCATAAGAGAATCTACATATGTATATAGCTTCTGCACTCCGTTCTCCAGAATATAGTAATGTCGAATATAAGGCACCAGCAAAACCAGGAAAGCAAGGGGCAGTAAAAAGCCCGCCGGGGTCTCCATCATCAGGCAGATGATCATCGCCATCACCGTAAGGACCGCAAAGGTCACTGTCACGATCAGATGGATCAGTCTCTCGTGCTGAAAGAATCCGATCTGGATCATCAGTTCCTCGAAGAGCTTCTCTTTCTCCTCGGCTGATAACGCCTCAATATCGATTCCTGCCATTTTCTGCAAATAGTCTTTCAGTCTTTTCTCCATAAGGCCACCTTTATACCAAACCAGCGTATGCCTGGAACATTTCTCCGCGCTGCTCAAAATTCTTGAAATATCCATAGGATGCAGAAGCAGGGGAAAGCACTACCGCACAACCCTTAGGTGTGATCTCCTTCGCCTTCTTTACCGCTTCTTCCAGAGTCGGAATATAGATACAGTTCTCGGGACCGGAAACCTGGTCATAGATGCGCTTTCCGGAATCATAAGAGAAAATATAGAGATACTCCGAATGCTCTCTGATGAAAGCGATGAGAACATCGTAGTTGATGCCGCGATCCATACCGCCGATCAGCACCGTCTTAGCCTCGGGGATCGCTCCCAGAGCCTGAATGGTAGCATTGGGGATGGTGGAAATGGAATCATCATAGAAACGGATCCCGTCCTTTTCCCCCACAAACTGCAGTCTGTGAGCCAGGCCGTCGAAGGCAGCCAGGCTTTCCTTCACCTTCTCGGGATCTGCTCCATAGCACTGTGTAGCAATGAGGAAGGCTACATTGGCATTGTAGTGATTGTGCTTGCCCAGGACCTTCAACTGATACTCGGGAGTATCAGCAAAGCGCAGTACCCTCTTACATGCTGCCGTCTCGATCTCGGGGACATTCTCTCCCACGAAAAAGAAATCACCGGGCTTCTGGTACTTTGTCACATTGCTCTTTGCCGCAAAATATTTATCAAAAGTCTTGTAGTAATCCAGGTGCTCCTCGTACAGGTTCAGGAACACTGCCACATGAGGTGAGGTGCTTGCATGCGCCAACTGATGACAGGACATTTCAAACACGATGACCGTATTCTCATCCACCTCATCATAATAATCCAGGCAAGGCTCGCCGATATTGCCAAGCAGTATCACCTTCTTATCGGTACAATGGCTGAGTACATGATGCAACATCGTGGATGTAGTACTCTTGCCCTTGGTGCCGGTGACACCGATGACCTGATCGCGATATGCCGCCAGGAAGATCTCCGTCTGAGAAGTATACTTGGGATGGTCTTCCTCCATCACGATACCGGGACTCTTGATGATGTAATCAAAAGCATCCTCATCGATACCGTCACGCTTTCCCTCGAACACTTCCACCTTCGCAGGCTTGCAGCATCTGGTCAGGAAATGTTTTGTGGACTGACCCTCACGGCCAAATCCCCAGATCAATATATTTTTACCGTCAAACTTATCTATCACTTTCACGTTTCGCCTCCGGAGGACACATCCAGACACCAACCAGTTTCAGAGATCCGATCTCCTCGCTGACAGGCTTTATCATCTGGCATTTCTTTTCAGGATCAAATATAAGAACTTCTTTCTCATCACCCTGCAGGCAGAGTCCATAGTAATGTTCTCCTGCCTCATCTGCATACTCCAGCACATCTCCGAAGGTCGCCAGGGACAGATCTGTCTGATAGCAGGTCTCCAGATCGATACAGTTTCTTACAACATCCTGATCCTTGCTTCCCTCCAGGGTCTTCGCCTTAGCCGTTAGCTCCTGTGCCTTCTCCCCTGCAGCCAGTTTCTTCACCAGCACATCTCGGGTGGCACCGCCGTACTTTACTGCAGTGTGATCATACTGAAAACCGCTGGCAATACAGTTGTCACGGCTGTAATGGTTGTGAGGCGCTACCGTTGCGATAAAGTATTCATAGCCTCTGGACACTGCGATCTTTTCCAGCACCCAGGCCATATTTCTCTGATATTTCAGTCCCTGATAGGCTCTTCGAACCATCACCAGCTTCAAGTTCACTGAATTGCTGACCTCGAATCGCTCCAGCCCTTGGCTTAAGTCCTCATCGGTACCTGCTCCGTCGACCAGCACACTAATTCCTCACCATCATACAATCCCAAAGAAAGGTTCGGTTCCTGCACACAAAGTTCGAACATCTCGCGACTGTTGCGTCTCAAGATCGTCTTGTCGCCCACAATCTCATCCAGGACCTTATCCTGCAGCTCCAGAATACTGTCCACGGACTCGAGGGTACATTTTTTAATCGATAAATTACAATTTTTCATGAATCTCTATACTCCTGCTACTTTGCTTTTCTCTTCTTGACGTGGAGACCATCCATATCGGCCATGATCCTATCATACTCCTCTTTCTTGCCGGCCCTCTCACAGGCTTTCTCCAGGCAATCATCCATATTGTAGACAGAAAGACCATGTTGGAGACGGTACTCCATCCAGATCTTCTCCAGATAGTAGATGTTCTTAAAGTTAGAAGGTTGGCTTACCAGCTTCACCTTTTGAATCAGCGGGCTATGTACTGCCAGGAAGAAACGATAACCGAAAAGGTCATTCAGCATTCTCATCTGGATCGCCTTCTCAATAACCAGCAGATACATGCTCTCAAAGAAGGTAAGGTAGTTGGACATCTGAATACGGGATATCTTCCCGGCAGGCGCAGATTTATCCGTTCCGGCCTCACGCTCCAACTGTGTATATACATAAGCATAATCCGGATTCTCTACAAAAGATTGGTTTAGATGCATAACGAACTCCGCCTGCTGCAGTTTGCGGGAATCCTGCATCTGAAAATAGATGCCGAGACCTGCAAAACCGATGGAAAGCAATGTCAGGATCGCCTGGAAATAGCCGGACTCCTCTCGCACCCATTCCAGTCTGCCCGGCAGAAAGATCAACAGTGCGGATACCACGATCAGAACCATGATCCAGATCCATCGTATTCTCATTTGCTTCTTTTGTTTCTTATTCATGCCTTTGCTCCCTTTACTGAACTTCGATCTCCTTCAAAGCCACATTGCCCTTCTGCAGTAATTCCTCCTGCATCGCCTTGAATTCAGGCATAGCCTCCGGATCGTCGATCTGCATCGCATACTTCATATAATCTGCCACAAAATCGATGACTACCTTTGCAGGAATGGTCTCTGCAAGGAAATCATTGACGCAGGCAACTGTCAGCCACAGAGCATCCACAGCATCTTTTTCCTTGTTCAACGCAGGCTGCACATAAGTGAAATCGATGTGTTTGTACTGATTTTTTCTCCAGAAATACAGGTACTTTTTCACTGCCGCACGGCTCTTGGCAGGTTGATCTACTTCGCAGAAAATATAATCCACGGTGCGCTTCCTCAGTTTATCCGCATCCAGATTCATCATCTTCTTCACATGCTTGAACATCTTGGTACCCACGCCGGAGGACTGCAGACTTTCGTTCACCGCGATGAACTCTACCACGCCGGCATTGGTCTTTGCAAAGTAATCGAAAATACTTCCGGCAATAATGTTGTCATTTTCATCCTTTGCCAGAACGATATGATAACGATATGCCTTGTCGTCCCTGCTCTCCTCTGCGCTCTTCAGATAATAGAGCAGATTATCAAAGGTCTCCCTCTCATTCTCATCCGGGAAAGCTTCCATGTAGATCTCGGTATAGAAATTGCCCAGATCTCTGATAGTACTCTTATCTTTGAGGGTAACTTCCTCGAAAGTAAGCGTGGTATCCTTGGAGAAAAATGCATCATAATCCGCAAATACCTCCGCGGGCAGACGCTTAGGCGTCATGATCATTCTCTCAGCGAAATCTTTGTCTGTCTCCATTAGTTTCCCATACATCTCCATACATTTTATTGTGATGTCTTCGTTCAAAGCACAGACAAAACGGTACTTTCTGTCGCGATACTGCTCATCAGCAAAGATATCCTTGAAGTGCTTGACGCTCTTATCCAACAGTGTACCTACCAGGAAATCATAGGTACCCATATCCGCCAGGTTCGCATGTTCAAAGAAGGCCAGTGTTCTCTCAGGACGGAAAGCATCATCCTCCTCTGTCACCAATTCAAAGAGCAGCCACACATACGCAGTACAGTAGTATTTCTCGGAACGATAACCGGTGTGTCTTCTGGCATCCTCAATACGGAACGCCATAGGACAATCGCCGTCCTCGATCTTCTCGTAAAAGTAAGACTCCTCCGGCTTTACCTTGTCACGCAGTTTCTTATAGAATGGTTTATTCTCGTGAACAGAAAGCGTGGTGTTGAGCAGCACACCATAGCTGCGGTTCTCGTCCACCGACAACAGATTCATCACCTTCTGACTCATGGGAATGCCAAACTGCCCCACTACATCACTGCTGGCTACAGCAGGAATGGAATTGCTCTCATCACCAAAGGAGATCTGGCACAGACCCGCCCAGTAATCCTTGTATCTCAGTTCCAGGCTGGGACCCCAGAGCAGCCACGCAAAGGTCAGGTAAAGTTCCTCGGTCAAAATATCATCCTTATCGCTCTCCGTGGAATCAGAGATATATCCGGTGGAAACATAACGCTTCACAAACTCTGTCCAGTTGTCCTCCTTGTCGGACAAAAGGCCGGTAAGCAGACAAGTAGGTGTCAAATAACTCTCGTTGACACAGATACGAACCACCCACTCCATGGGTTCCTCGTTCTCTGCGTTCGCCTTGATACCGAAAGTCTTTCTGACTGCCTCATCTTCAAAATATGCAAAATAACGGGTTGCTGCGTCCTGCAGATCCTCGTTCAACAGAACGGTACAGTTCGGCACCTCATAAACGGGATGCTGCTCTGCTTCGCTGTAGAAGTTCTTGAACTCGTTGACGATATGCTTCCACTCTTCCGCATCCGTGGGTCTGCCCTTGGTCTTCAGGATGGCAAACTCCAGAAAGGCTCTCTTCTTATCCGGTGTTTTTCTGCACAGAAACATGATATGGATGCTGCGCAGGAAAGGAAGTCCGCAGGGCTTTAAAATGGTGCGCAAAGCCTTTGCAAAACGGTTGAACATCATCACCAGAAATGTGGTCACAGTGATCAGGATCGTGATCGCCTGCAGTATATTCAAAACAAAGGAAAGTCCCTCCGCAAAGGGTTGCAAAAATCCAGCCATGAAAACCTCCAAAAGGATAGTAGATTGCATACTTTAACTGATTATACTATACACCGATATCCGGTCGAATACAAGCAATATGCAGACTTGCTACTGTCTCCCCGTAAATTTCTCACGGAATTGCGAAAAATAACTTTTTATTTTCGTGCATATGCGGTATAATAAATGAGTATTTTTTTGCAAATTTTAGGAGGATAGGGCTATGACATTAGATCAGGTTATTTCATATGCAATTCAAACCGAGTGCTCTGACGTACATATTACCGTGGGCACCAACTTAGCAATCCGTCGATATGGTGTTCTTACCATCTTGGGTGACTGCCCCCCTGCAGCAGAGTCCAAGGCTATGATTTATGAACTTCTGGACGAGAAGCAGAGAGCTGCCGTTGAGGCCGGCGAAGACCTGGATGTAGGTGCGATGCGTCCCGACGGAACACGTATCAGAGTAAATGTTTACCACCAGCGTAATAACCTGGCTGCATGTATCCGTATTTTGAAGCAGACCATTCCTTCTTTCGAAGAGTTGGGTCTGCCCTCTGTAGTCAAGGATCTTGCTGACCTTCCCAGAGGTCTTGTCCTGATCACCGGTCCTACCGGTTCCGGTAAGTCCACTACCCTGGCTGCTATCGTTGATTACATCAACAAGACACGTTCCCGTCATGTCATCACCATTGAAGACCCTATCGAGTATGTATATCCTCATGATCAGGCAATGATCCACCAGCGTGAAGTTGGTAAGGATGCAAAGGACTTCGCTACTGCACTTCGTTCTGCACTGCGTGAAGACCCCGATGTTATCCTGGTTGGTGAAATGCGTGACTATGAAACCATCTCCGCTGCTGTTGCAGCTGCAGAAACCGGTCACCTGGTTCTTTCCACTCTGCATACCACCAGTGCTGCACAGACCGTAGAGCGTATCCTGGATGCATGTCCTCTGGAAGGTCAGGCTCAGATGCGTTCTCAGTTGGCTAACGTAATCCGTGGTGTTATTACCCAGCAGCTGATTCCTACCCTCGGCGGCAAGGGACGTACCATTGCTACTGAGATCATGGTTGCTAACCTCGCTATCTCCAACCTGATCCGTGATAACAAGGCCATCCAGATCCCCAGCCTGCTGCAGTCCGGACGTCGTGAAGGCATGCACTCTTTGAACGATGACCTGATCCGTCTTGTTCAGACCGACAAGATCAGCCGTGAGGAAGCGCTGAAGGTTACCGATGATCCTTCCGCACTGGAGAAATTGATCTAATCTACTCATAAAGAAAGCAAACCCCTTCATCACAACGATGAAGGGGTTTTTTATTGAAGTCTATACGTCTTTCATCATCTTCCATTCACTGATCAGTCTCTTGCCTCTGAACAAGGCTCCCCTGACAATTCGGAATACCCACAGAAAAGGAAGCAGGTAAGGATGGCGGAAAACAAAAGGATATCTGTCTCTGCAAAACTCTCTGTCTATAAAGATTCTTTTGAATACATAGATCAGCTTCTTTTTGGTAGTGACATCACCACCATCTGGCTGAACTGCTTTGATCTTGTTTCTCACACTGTTTTTTATGCTGCCATATGCACCGTTATCGATATACTGGCTAAGATAATCAAGTTCTTTCTCCGTCAAAGAGATATCTGCTTCAGGATCTGCAAACAGTTTCTCTGTAAGGTCTAGGCTGATCCTTATGTATTCATCGCAGCCGAAAGATCTGCTGACAGTCCATATATACTCCCAATCCAGAGTATCCTTCTTAGCACGATTCAGGACATAAAAATCTGCCAGTGTACGAAGTCCGGTTCCATATTCAAAAAAGTGCTTATATGCGTGTGCACAGAAATACAGGAAGAAATCTTCGTCATTAAAGTGATAGCAAAAAGTTCCATCGCCATCAGATATCAATCTTTTTTTGATCTGATCAAAATAAACAACGGCCTCCTTGGATATATTGGTAGTATCCAGTAGTCTCACATGCATTTCAATATTGTATGCAGGCGGCTTCTCATAAATATCTTCGATATCTTTGTCGAATCTGAGGATCGAATACCCCCTTGCCAGCATCATATCTTTAACCTGATATCGATACGCCGCGTCAAAAAGAATATCGTTATCAGCCATTTCACGCATTCCAAGTTTGGGATACATGTCCCTCAGAAGGCTTCCTTTCAGGGGCATATGCCAGGCACCCATAGTTCTCAATTCCTGGAACAATGCATTCTTCTCCGCATCCAGAAGTAGATTGTAACGTATGGTCTTATTTTTCGCATCCGTCCAACGTTTTCTTTCCTCTTCTTCTGCATCGGCCAGCAGTCCTCCGCTTTCCAACGCCATACATATCATTCCACGCAATTTATGCTTCTTTGCCAACCTGTACAAGGCGTCCAGTTCCACATTTCCCAATCTCTCAGCCCGTGGAACATATCCCTGCAATGCACAGGCGATCAGGTAAAGGATCTGCCGTTCTGTTTCTTTCAGCTGCTCTACCATTTTAATTCTCCTCTTTTATCTGTAACCATCACCCCATCACTACTTCTCGCCGCTGTCTATCTCCTCAACATTAAAAGAATGTTGTAAAAAGCCGCAAATCCCGCCACAAAGGCAACCGCCAGGAAGAATACAAAGAATCCGTTCAGAAGGCGTTTCTGTGCTTTAGGAAGGTCATACTCAACCTCTATATCTACATAAAGGGTCCAGGTTTCTAATTTGTCTGTGATATCCTGTATGGTCTCTTCCTTCACCTCTCCCTTTAACACTTCCAGATACTGATCGATCTGATCCAAGAAATGCATATATCGAAAGATCTTCCATTCCGTCATCTTATATCCCGCAAAGAGGGTTTGCTTTGAAGGTCGGTTCAAGATCTCAATAGGGTTTCGGACCGGAGGCTCTGCAATCATGGAATCCTCGCTTTTCGCTTGCAGTCTCTTGAACAGATAACTCTTCATCAGGTGATAGACGATAAAACCGGAATAAAACAGCCAGATAAATGTGATCAGCAACGCGATCACGATGGATGCTATATACACTATGGTATTTTGCACCCGCATAAAGCTGGCTAGGATCAATAACGCCCCGGCAAGAATAAGCGGAAGGATCAGCATGCTCCAGTATAGCTTGATATTAAAGGTTACATCTTTCAGATGACCTTCCATAAAACCCAGCTGTATTTTGCATTTCTCCAGTTCATCCGAGATCTGATATTTTTTCAACTGCAATCTATGTATCAGGGTATCTTTGTTCATAAAAGTATCCTTTCAAGGGCTTCATAACATTATGTACATTATACCATAAAAACAGAGTTTGCAATATAAAAAAAGGCTCCCGAGGAAACTTCGGAAGCCGATAAGCGCACCTTCGAAAATGCTTCACATTTCCTCGGTCGCGGGCATTCGCCAAATGCCCGCAAAGGCAATAAAATAGGGA
>JAKSRX010000021.1 GCA_024403365.1 Acetatifactor sp.
TGATTCAGCTTCGTGATGAACTCGGTTTGACTCAGTATCATTTCCCTTTTGAGTAAAATGTGATAACGGGAAGAGCAGGGATACTTATCGGAAGTATCGCTGCTCTTTTCTATATTGTTTGGGCAAAAAAATGAATAAAAAAGATGAGAGCATCTATCAGAAATGGTAGGTGCTTGAAAATTTAATATAACAGACAAAACAAGGAGATGGATGATCAGATCCATCTCTTTTGTTTTGGTATTTGCCAAATATGTGGTATAATGAAAAGTAATAACAGAAAGGATCTGTGGAATGGCTGTGCAGGAGATACGCATCAATGACAAGATCAGTTACATAAAGGCTTCCGAGAACCCACTCTCTGCGGATATCGGCATCATCCGAGAGAATGGTACCACCTGGCTGTTCGACGTAGGAGATGGTGAAAATAAAGTGCCGTTGCTGCAGGATGGCTATCATGTAGTGCTGTCACATTTTCACCAGGACCATACCGGCAATATCGGGAAACTTCCCATCACCCAGCTTTTCGTGTCGAAAGAGACAGGAAAGCATATACCGGGAGGAACCATTGTAAGCGAAAGTTTGGAGATTGGCGATCTGCATGTCTTCCCCCTGCCCTCCAGCCATGCAAAAGGTTGCCTGGGACTGGAGGTGGATCACGAGTATGCTTTCGTGGGGGATGCGCTTTACTGCCGCAGGGAAAACGGATATTATGGTTACAATGCGCAGCTTCTCAAAGAAGAGATCGCAGTGCTTAAGAATCTGCATGCACCTTTCCTTCTGGTCAGTCATCATGAAGGACTGATCCGAAAGAAAGAGGATGTCCTTGCGGAACTGGAAGAGATCTATGCTATGAGGGTGCCGGGAGAACCGGAGATTCAATTGTCAGCCGAGAAAGAGGCGGCGGAATAAAAGAGGGGAATTATGAATTTAATCATTATCAGCGGAAGTGGTGCTGTAGGAAAGATGACGGTAGGTCAGGAACTGATGAAGATCACCGACTACAGACTGTTTCATAATCATATGATGATCGAGCCGGTGATCGAGATCTTCGGTAAGTTTGACGGCGCGATGATCAACAAACTCAGAGAGGATATTTTTGACGGATTCATCCGGTCGGACAACGAGGGAATGATCTTTACCTTTATGTGGGCCTTCGATATGCAGTCGGACTGGGAATACATCACGGGTGTGGCTAAGAAATTCGAGGAAAGCGGCGGCACCGTATACTGGGTAGAACTGGTGGCGGACCAGGCTGTCAGACTGGAGAGAAATAAGACTGCCAACCGGCTTGCCAACAAGGCATCCAAGAGAAATATAGAGATCTCTCAGGATAGAATGATCCGCGAGGAGACCAAGTATCGACTGGTGAGTCGTGAGGGAGAGATTCCTTTCGAGCACTATATCAAGATCGACAATACCAATTTAGAGCCGGATCAGGTGGCAAATATCATCAAAAGTCACTTTGGACTGCCGGATAAAAGCGATCGTGCAGTGGCGAGGGAACTGAAATTGGAGCTTGCCCGAGAAGACGAACTGGAGCAGCTTTTGCAGATCCAGAAGGAAAGCTTTCAGCCTCTGTATGAGAAATATCACGACGAGGGTTCTCCTGCCATCGAGACCATAGAACGGATCAAGGCGAGAGCGCAGGCCCCTAACAGGGATTACTATTTTATCGTGTACAAAGGAGCAAGGATCGGTGCCGTGAATATCGGATATAAGCCTTCGGAGGCTGACGAGACGATCCTGTATATCTCTCCGATCTTTATATCGCCCAAGTATCAGAATCAGGGCTTCGGTTATCTGGCATTGCAGGCTGCATTCCGGATGCACCCCGAGGCCACAAAGTGGCGCCTGACCACGATCCTGCAGGAGCCGATGAACTGTCACTTATATGAAAAGTGCGGATTTGTCAGAACCGGAGCAGAAGAAGTGGTCAAAGATAGTATGACTTTGATCGAGTATGAGAAGCAGTGCAAGAGATAAGCGGAAAGGGTAAGAAATGACATTAACACAGTTACAATATGTGGTAACCATAGCAGACACGAAATCCATGAATAAGGCGGCGAGCCTTCTGTATGTTTCCCAACCGGCCCTCTCGGGAGCCATCAAGGAACTGGAGGAGGAACTGGCGACCCAGATCTTCATCCGATCCAACAAGGGAATCATTCTGACCACCGAGGGAGAAGAGTTCCTGCGTTATGCACGCCAGATGGTGGAGCTGGGGAACCTGGTGGAGGAGAGATTCGTGAGCAAATCCATTGCAAAGAAGAAGTTCTCTGTATCCATGCAGCATTATTCTTTCGCGGTGGAGGCTTTTATCGAGTTGGCGAAGGGATTTGAAGTCGGCGAATATGAACTGGCGGTCCATGAGACCAAGACCCACGAAGTAATTGATAATGTAAAGAATTACCGCAGCGAGCTGGGTGTGATCTATATCGATGATTTCAATGAAAAAGCGATCCTCAAGATCCTGGATGAGAACGAGCTGGAGTTTGTGCCCTTGTATGATTGCGGAATCTCCGTTTTCTTAAGCAAAAATCATCCTTTGGCGGGGCGTGACAAGATCGCTATGGAAGAATTGGCGGATTACCCCGTGCTTTCCTTTGAGCAGGGTGATAAAAACTCCTTCTACTTTGCGGAGGAAGTTATGAGTACTCTCTCCTATAAACAGATCATCAAAGCGGATGACCGCGCGACTATGCTGAATCTGATGACCGGTCTGAACGGATATACCCTTTGCAGCGGAATCATCTGTCAGGACTTAAACGGTGGAATCTACACCTCCGTGCCTCTTGATACCGAGGACACCATGACCATCGGATATATCAAGCGCAAGAATATTCCCTTGAGCATGTTAGGAAAACAGTATATCGAGATCCTGAAACAGTATAAGTAAACAGGGCAATAAAAAAAGAACCGGGAGACCGGTTCTTTTTTGCTGTTTAAATATTGTAGGTAAAACTACTGACTTGTCGGTTGATGATATCCTCCAGGGTGATGCTGTCAAAGTATTTGTTCACCACATCATACAGACCCTGATAGATGGGAAGTGTTACACACTCGCCGCACTTTTCACAGAGATTGGGGTTATTATCCATACAACTGACGGGAGCGAGGCTGCCTTCTGCACTTACCAGGATCTCACGCACGGTGATCTCGGAGGGAGCCTTTGCCAGTTTGTAGCCGCCCATATGTCCCTTGTTAGCCAGTAACAGATTACTTCTGTTTAGGAAGGGAATGATCTGCTCCAGATATTTCTTGGAGATATCCTGTCTCTCGGAGATATCCTTCAGAGCAATATAACTATCATTATAATGTTGTGCCAGGTCGATCATCATTCGGAGAGAATAGCGACCTCTGGTGGAGATCTTCATAATAGTGCACCTCGTTTCTATGTGTACTTCCAAAACCTATTATACCATAGGAAAGGTAGGCATTCAATGGCGGTTTTTGAGGATAAAACGGCCTTGCTATAAGTAAAAGTTATTGCAACTCATCAGATTCCCTGAATTGACTTTATAAAGCAGACGCGATATACTGACGTCAGTACATGAAACCTATGTAATCGATAGGAGATAAGAAAGAGAGGGAATAAAGATGTCAGATATCAAGAAAAGTTCATTGGAGTTAGTCGGAAATACACCTTTACTGGAAGCAAGCAGATACGCAAAACATGCAGGGGCAGAGAAAGCAACCATCCTTGCAAAGCTTGAATATTTAAATCCCGCAGGAAGCGTAAAAGACAGAATCGCTCTTGCAATGATCGAGGATGCAGAGAAGAGCGGTAAGTTAAAGCCCGGAGCTACCATCATCGAGCCTACCAGCGGTAACACAGGTATCGGTCTTGCAGCAATCGCAACCGCGAAGGGATACAAAGCGATCCTCACACTTCCCGATACCATGTCAGTTGAAAGAAGAAATCTTCTCAAGGCATACGGCGCTGAACTGGTACTGACAGAGGGAGCCAAGGGTATGAAGGGAGCCATCGCAAAGGCTGAGGAACTTCAGAATGAGATCGAAGGATCCATCATCTTAGGTCAGTTCGTAAATCCCGCAAACCCTGCAATTCACAGAGCGACTACAGGTCCTGAGATCTGGCAGCAGACAGACGGTAAGGTAGACATCTTTGTAGCAGGTGTAGGTACCGGCGGTACCATTACCGGTGTCGGTGAGTATCTGAAGTCACAGAATCCTGATGTGAAGGTCGTAGCGGTAGAGCCCGCAGGCAGCCCTGTTCTTTCCAAGAACACTCCCGGACCTCACAAGATCCAGGGTATCGGCGCAGGTTTCGTTCCCGAAACACTGAACACCAAGATCTACGATGAAGTCATCACCATTGAAAATGAAGATGCTTTTGCAGAAGGCAGAGCATTCGCTACTACAGAAGGTATTTTAGTTGGTATTTCTTCCGGTGCAGCCCTGAAGGCAGCAAGCATTCTGGCAGCAAGACCCGAGAACGCAGGCAAAGTGATCGTAGCACTGCTTCCCGATTCCGGAGACAGATACCTGTCCACAGCACTTTTTAACACACAGAACTAAGAAAACGATAAACACGAAAACGGAGGAAAATAAGATGAGCAATTATAAATTTGAAACATTACAGTTACACGTAGGCCAGGAGCAGCCCGATCCCGCAACCGATGCAAGAGCAGTACCTATTTACCAGACCACTTCTTATGTATTCAGAAATTCTCAGCATGCAGCTGACAGATTCGGCCTGGCAGATTCCGGTAACATCTATGGTAGACTGACTAACTCCACCCAGGAAGTATTGGAGAAGAGAATCGCAGCTCTGGAAGGTGGTTCCGCAGCACTGGCTGTAGCCAGCGGCGCATCCGCAATCACCTACACCATTCAGGCACTGGCTGCTAACGGCGGTCACATCGTAGCACAGAAGACCATCTACGGCGGAAGCTACAACCTTTTGGCACATACCCTTCCTCAGTACGGCATCACTACTACTTTTGTAGATGCACACAACCTGGAAGAGGTAAAGGCAGCGATTCAGGCAGATACCAGAGCGATCTATCTTGAGACTCTTGGCAACCCTAACTCCGATATTCCCAACATCGACGCTATCGCAGAGATCGCACATGCAGCAGGACTTCCTGTTGTAGTTGATAATACCTTTGGTACCCCTTACCTGTTCAGACCCTTCGAGCATGGCGCTGACATCGTAGTTCATTCCGCAACCAAGTTCATCGGCGGACACGGAACCACCCTTGGCGGTATCATCGTAGAGTCCGGCAAGTTTGACTGGAAGGCAAGCGGCAAGTACGGCAATATCGCAGATCCCAACCCCAGCTACCATGGCATCAGCTTCTATGATGCTGTAGGACCTGCAGCATTCGTAACCTTTATCAGAGCGATCCTGCTTCGTGATACCGGTGCTGCTATTTCACCTTTCAACGCATTCCTGCTTCTGCAGGGTACCGAGACTCTGTCTCTTCGCCTTGACAGACATGCAGAGAACACCAAGAAGGTAGTTGAATTCCTGAAGAACCATCCCAAGGTAGCAAAGGTAAATCATCCTTCCCTGGCAGATCATCCCGATCACGAGCTGTATGAGAAGTACTTCCCCAACGGCGGGGCAAGCATCTTCACCTTCGATGTAAAGGGCGGCAAGGAAGAAGCTTGGAAGTTCATCGATAACCTGGAGATCTTCTCTCTGCTTGCTAACGTTGCAGATGTGAAGAGCCTGGTAATTCATCCTGCAAGCACCACTCATTCCCAGCTGACCGATGAAGAACTGGTAGATCAGGGTATCAGCCAGAGCACCATCAGACTTTCCATCGGTACAGAGCACATCGATGATATCATCGCAGACCTGGAGAAGGGCTTCGCAGCGATCTAAACGCATTGACAAATGATAGGAGTAGGCTTATATTGATATAGTAAACCTACCGAAGTAATAGGAATTAAAACCGAAGGGAATCTTATCACGACTGAAGGTAGAACCATGAGTGATGTGGTGAGATTTGCTTCGGTTTCTTTTTGAAAACATAGCCTACCGAAATAGTAGGATGAAAGAGAGGCAAAGAGATGAGCGATGTCATTTATTTGGATAATGCGGCAACTACCCGGGTAGCTCCGGAAGTGTTTGAAGCCATGAAGCCTTATTTTGAGGAGATGTACGGCAATGCTGCCAGCATTTACAGATTTGCGGGCAGATCCAGAAAGGCAGTGGAGGAAGCAAGAGAGACCGTAGCTGATTTCCTGGGAGCGAAGCCTAACGAGATCTACTTCACCGGCGGCGGAAGCGAGTCCGACAACTGGGCACTGAAGGGGATCGCATATTCCCTGAAAGACAAGGGAAATCACATCATCACTACCAAGATCGAGCATCATGCGATCCTGCACACCTGCGAATTCCTGGAGAAGCAGGGCTTTGAGGTGACCTATCTGGATGTGGATGAGAACGGACTGGTAGATGTGGAGGCACTGAAGGCTGCCATCAGACCGGAAACGATTCTGGTATCTGTCATGTTTGCGAACAATGAGATCGGTACCATTGAGCCTATCAAAGAGATCGGTGCTATCACCAAAGAAAAAGGAATCTACTTCCATACCGATGCGGTTCAGGCATACGGTCATGTGAAGATCGATGTAAACGAGTTGAATATCGACCTGCTTTCCGCCAGCGGACACAAGATCAACGGCCCCAAGGGCGTGGGTATCATGTATATCAGAAACGGCGTGAAGATCGGAGCTTTTATTCACGGCGGCGCCCAGGAGAGAAGCAGACGTGCCGGAACCCACAATACACCCGGTATCGTAGGATTTGGTAAAGCAACGGAGCTGGCAAAGGAGAAACTGGAAGCCAGAAAGAAATATGAGACCGAGCTCAGAGACTATCTGATCGAGAGAGTGCTTGCGGAGGTTCCCTACACAAAGTTGAACGGACACAGAACCCAGAGACTTTCCAACAATAGCAACTTCAGTTTCCGGTTTATTGAGGGCGAATCTCTGCTGATCATGCTGGATCAGAAGGGTATCTGCGGCTCCAGCGGTTCCGCATGTACCTCCGGATCTCTGGATCCTTCCCATGTATTGCTTGCCATCGGTCTGCCTCATGAGATCGCACACGGTTCTCTGAGACTGACTTTATCCGATGAGACCACAAAGGAAGAGATCGATACCACCGTAGAGGCGATCAAGTTCGTGGTAGACAGACTCAGGAGCATGTCCCCTCTGTATGAGGATTTCCTGAAGAAGCAGAAGACGGTAACGGACGGCTGCGTGCCCTGCACCAGACAGTAAAAAGGAGAAAAGATATGAGTGAGATCATTGAATACAGCGAAAAGGTAATGGATCATTTTACCAATCCCAGAAATGTGGGTGAGATCGAGAATGCCAGCGGTGTAGGTACCGTGGGCAACGCCAAGTGTGGAGATATCATGCGTATTTATCTTGATATCGATGAGAGCGCAGGTACTTCTCCTGCGGAAGCTATCGTTCGCGACGTGAAGTTCAAGACATTCGGCTGCGGCGCAGCCGTTGCTACCAGCAGTATCGCCACAGAGATGATCATGGGTAAGACTGTAGCAGATGCGCTGAAACTGACCAACAAGGCAGTGCAGGAAGCTTTGGGCGGACTGCCTGCGGTGAAGATCCACTGTTCCCTGCTTGCGGAGGAAGCGGTTCACGCTGCTCTTTGGGATTATGCCCAGAAGAAGGGTATATCAATCGAAGGCCTCAAGCCTCCCGTAAATGATATCGAGGAGCGCGAGGAAGAAAAAACTGAAGAATAATACAAAAAAAGATATTCCTTCGTATATTGATTTGCTATAATATGATAGGTAAATGAATGTTTCATCGGGGGGATATCATGAATAAAGTAAAAATTGTGGGACATGCCGTTATGGGGCAGATGGGAACCTTGTTTCTGGCCATCGCGGCCTTCAGTCTGGAATTGAAACTGGTGCCCCATACCATGCTGATGCAGCAGGTTTACGTGGGGAAAGAACTGACAGAGCCGCATGTGGCGAGAATCATCTGGTTGTTTGTCAGCCTCGTTCTGGCATTTGCACTATTGTATCTGGCATACAAGGCGAAAAACGATTATGTCAAATTTTTCTTAGCTGCGGAAGGAGCGGTTTTCCTCTGGCAGTCTTTGGGAGAATGTGTTTGGCACTTCGGATTCTCCCGTATGGAAGGACCGGAGGCAGCAGCATATTTTATCATGTTTATCGCATTATGCATTTATGCCTGGAGACATAGATCTTTTGACTGGGTCTTGTGGGTGTTTATTTTATCCTTCATGGTAAACTGGGCAGGACACTTTGTGATGGAAGGTACCTTGCCGCTGGCACCGAGAGGAATGGTAGACAGGACCTGGTATGAGATATCCGGAACCGTCGGAGGGATCCTTTTACTGATTCCTTCCCTTTATGCAGTAAAGAAGGCGAAGAACGTGAGAGAAGTGTTGTTGGCATCGGAGTTACTATTTACCGTGCTTGGCATTTTTGCCTGTGTTTTCGGAGCGTTTTAGTGAATTAGGTATAAGAAAAGCGGAGAGTACATCGTACCCTCCGCTTTATTATGTTTTGTTTAGAACGATCTCGAATTACTTGTCGCTCTCAAGGAACTTGTAAACAACTGCTGCAAGAGCTGCGCCTACAAGAGGTCCAACGATGAAAACCCAGAGGCAAGCGATAGGAGCGGTGTTGCCGGAGATAGCAGCAACTACAGCGGGTCCGAAGCTTCTTGCAGGGTTAACGCTGGTACCGGTAAGGCCGATGCCAAGGATGTGAACCAGAACCAGGGTCCAACCGATGATCAGGCCGCCGAAGGAGCCGTGGTTAGCCTTCTTGGAAGTAACACCAAGAATAACCATAACGAATACGAAGGTCAGAACGATCTCAACCAGAAGACCTGCAGCTGCGCTTCCGTTTACGCCGCCGAGGCCGTTGCTGCCGAAGCCGCCGGTCTTGTCGGTCACATTGCCGAGACCGAAGATAGCAGCCAGGAGACCTGCGCCTGCGAATGCGCCGATGCACTGGGAGATCACATAGCCTACAAACTCCTTAACGGTCATGCCGCCGCTCATCAGAACGCCCAGGGAAACAGCGGGGTTGATGTGGCATCCGGAGATGTTGCCTACACAGTAAGCCATACCTACGATTACAAGACCGAAGGCAAGAGCGGTAAGGATGTATCCGCCGCCTTTTTCAGCGTCACAGCCTACCAGCATTGCGGTACCGCAGCCCAGAACTACTAAAGTCAGGGTGCCGATACACTCAGCGATATACTTTTTCATGTCTTTCATTTGATATCCTCTCTTTTCTGTGGTTTTCCCACGAATATGGTACTTCTATTTTACCCTTTTAAAGAAACGATTACAACAAAAAACTCTCTGCTTTTCCACATTTGTGGGGCAGAGAGTTTCATTTTATATGGGTTAAATTAGTATCTCTTCTTTGCGGTCTGAACAGGCTCACTGGTAAGATCTACGCCAAGTTTCTTGAAGATCTTCATATCGACCTCAGAAAGCATAACGGAGGTGTGGACCTGACAGCCACGCAGCTTGGGCAGCTGCTCCATTGCAAGCTTCGCATTGGGGTCGGTGTTGGCTGCGAGAGCCAGTGCAATCAGAACTTCGTCGGTATGGAGACGAGGGTTCTTGCCGCCTAAGATATTAACCTTCAGATCCTGGATGGGCTCGATGGCAGCAGGCTGAATCAACTTGGTGTCGTGATCGATGCCTGCCAGGTGCTTTAATGCATTCAGAAGCAGTGCAGCGGAAGCGCCCAGGAAGTCGGAAGTCTTGGAGGTGATGATCTCACCGTCAGGAAGCTCGATGGCAGCGGTGGGAACACCTAAGCTCTCGGCACGCTTCTTGCAGGCTACGGTGACCTTGCGGTCGTCGGTGGTGATCTTAGCCTGCTTCATCAGCAGCTCGATCTTGTAGACTTCGGTCTCGGAAGCCTCTTCCTTCAGAACCTTATTCAAAGTGGTGTAATAACGACGGATGATCTCCATGTTGGATGCTTCGCAGCAGGCTTCGTCATCGATGATGCAGTTGCCGGCCATGTTGACACCCATATCGGTGGGAGATTTGTAAGGGTTGCTTCCGTAGATGCCTTCAAAAATGGCATTCAATACAGGGAAGATCTCGATGTCACGGTTGTAGTTTACGGTAGTGATACCATAAGCTTCCAGATGGAAGGGATCGATCATATTGACATCGTTCAAATCTGCGGTTGCGGCCTCATAAGCCAGGTTGATAGGATGTTTTAACGGAATATTCCAGATAGGGAATGTCTCGAATTTTGCATAACCTGCCTTGATTCCGCGAAGATTATCATGGTAGAGCTGTGAAAGGCAAGTAGCCATTTTTCCGCTTCCGGGTCCGGGAGCTGTGATGACTACAAGAGGTCTTGTGGTTTCGATGTAATCATTTTTGCCGAAGCCATCTTCGCTGACGATCAGAGATACGTTGGAAGGATAGCCTTCGATGGTGTAATGCAGATATACTTTGATGTTTTTCTTTTCAAGCTTTGCCTTGAACTGGTCTGCGCTCTTCTGGCCGGTGTAGTGAGTGATGACTACGCTGCCAACGTAAAGACCCTTCTGCTGGAACTCGTTTCTCAGACGAAGAACGTCCACATCATAGGTGATGCCCAGGTCGCCGCGAACCTTGTTCTTCTCAATGTCTACCGCACTGATGACGATGACGATCTCTGCGTAGTCAGAGAGCTGCATCAGCATGCGCAGTTTGGAATCCGGTGCGAATCCGGGAAGAACACGGGAAGCATGATAGTCGTCGAAAAGCTTTCCGCCGAACTCAAGATATAACTTGTCTCCGAACTGACCGATTCTCTCTTTGATGTGTTCGGATTGCATCTGTAAATATTTGTCATTATCAAAACCTATTTTCATCTCTTGCCTCACTTTCAGATAAAAAACACTTTTCTATTTTAGCACAGTTTTGCATGAGTTGGAATACGGTAAGTTTAGAAATCTTTAAGACTTGGCACATTTTTTTCACATTTATTCTATTGATTTATAATGTTTGAATCTCTATAATAAAGTAGATTCAGTATCCCCATTTTTCGGGGATGATCAATAGAAAAAGAAACGGAGTTACTATGGATAATCTGATTCGTCGATATGACAACGGAAATAATAATAACCACCAGAATAATCAGAATGGCGGTAATAACAGAAATAACAACAATGGAGGAGAAAATAAGCGCCCTAACCCCTATGCTCTGGTGCTTGCGCTGATCGCCAGCCTGCTGTTGATCTACTTCTTAAGTTCCCTGGTATTCGGACGCAAGGATGTAGGCGAAGAAGTGGCGTATACCAAGTTCCTGCAGTATATCGAGGAGAACAATGTGAAGGAGGTGGAAGTACGTTCCACCGGTATCGTTTACTTCACCTTGGATAACGCGCCTGAAAAAGAGGACACCAAGCCTCAGAGTCCTTCACTGTTCCCGAACCTTGGTGCGCTGACCAAGCAGGAAGATGCCAAATATTATACGGTACTGATGGAAGATATGGACACATTGACTTCCAGACTGGAAGCCCACAACATCGATGGTAATCGTGTGCTGAGCAACAATTCCGGTATCTGGGAGATCATCATCTCCATCGTTTTGCCTGTGATCCTGTTTTGGCTGCTTCTGAGCCTGATGTTCAGAAAGATGGGCGGAAGCGGAGGCCCTATGGGCGTTGGCAAGAACAACGCAAAGGTCTATGTTCAGAAAGAGACCGGAGTTACCTTCAAGGATGTAGCAGGTGAGGACGAAGCAAAGGAATCCCTGGTAGAGGTAGTAGATTTCCTGCACAATCCCGGAAAATATTCTAAGATCGGTGCGAAGCTGCCCAAGGGTGCTCTGCTGGTGGGCCCTCCCGGAACCGGTAAGACCCTGCTCGCAAAGGCAGTTGCCGGCGAGGCAAAGGTACCTTTCTTCTCCCTGACAGGTTCCGACTTTATCGAGTTATATGTAGGTGTAGGTGCAAGCCGTGTGCGTGACCTGTTCAAAGAGGCTACCAAGAATGCACCTTGTATCATTTTCATCGATGAGATCGATGCTATCGGCCGCAGCCGTGATTCCAAGTTCGGCGGCGGTAACGAGGAGCGTGAGCAGACTTTGAACCAGCTGCTCTCCGAGATGGACGGTTTCGACAGTTCCAAGGGTATCCTGATCCTGGGTGCGACTAACCGCCCCGAGATCCTGGATAAGGCGCTGCTTCGTCCCGGACGTTTCGACCGTAGAATCATCGTAGACAAGCCCGACTTAAAGGGTCGTGTAGAGATCCTGAAGGTCCATGCCAAGGACGTAAAGATGGATGAGACCGTAGATCTGGATGCTATCGCATTGGCAACCAGCGGCGCGGTAGGTTCCGATCTTGCAAATATGATCAACGAGGCAGCCATCAATGCTGTCAAGGAAGGCAGAGAATTCGTAAGCCAGAAAGACCTCTTCGGTGCAGTGGAAGTCGTTCTTGTGGGTAAAGAGAAGAAGGACCGCATCATGAGTAAGGAGGAGCGTAAGATCGTTTCCTACCATGAGGTGGGCCATGCTTTGATCTCCGCACTGCAGAAGAATTCCGAGCCTGTACAGAAGATCACCATTGTTCCCCGTACCATGGGTGCCCTGGGCTACGTTATGCATGTGCCTGAGGAGGAGAAATACCTGAACACCGAGGCTGAGCTTCGTGATATGCTGGTAGGCCTGGTGGGCGGACGTGCTGCTGAAGAAGTAGTGTTTGAGACTGTCACCACCGGTGCGGCAAATGATATTGAGAGAGCAACCTCCATTGCCCGCAGCATGGTGACCAGATTCGGTATGAGTAAGAAATTCGGTCTGGCTGGCTTTGAGACCATCGAGAGCCAGTACCTGGAAGGCAGAGCTGCCATGAACTGCAGTGATGCTACCGCCGCTGAGATCGACGCGGAAGTCGTAGCGATCCTGAAAGAAAGTTACGAGAAGGCACTGGAACTGCTGCGTCAGAACCGTGAACTGATGGACAAACTGGCAGACTTCCTTATCGAGAAGGAAACCATTACCGGCAAGGAGTTCATGCAGATCTTCCGCCGTGAGAAAGGAATCCCTGAGCCCGAAGAGGAGAAGAAGGAAGAGCCTGCAAAACCCACTGAGGAAGAGAAGGATCCTTCTGAGGAATCAAAGATCGTTATCCCTGATATTAAGATCCCCGATCCCGTAAATCTGGGAGCATCTACAGAACCTAAGCCCGTAAGTGACGATGACGGTTCCGGCGACGGAGACTCTACTCCCAGAGGTCGCTTCTCCAACGGTACGATCGAGTAAATATAAGAATCTGTGCTGCCGAGGGACTGTACTCATCCCAAATGCCTCGGGTGGGTGTGCCCCATCACAGAGAGCCTGCGAGGCTTTCGCAGCACTGCAGCGTGATGGCAGCAGCTCCGGAGCGATGTTTGAGGCCGAAGGCCGAGTTCCGCGGGAGGAGCTGCGAATAAGCCGAACGCGAAGTGCCGAAAACGAAGCCCGGCTTTTGTGAGGGGTACCCCACTCAAGGGCATTGGGGCGAGGATAGTTCCCCAGCACAGATCAAACACGGAACCTCTGGCAAAAAACACAGGTGATGATCCATGTTTAACTTTGAAGAAGAATTGAAAAAACTCCCGAAGGAACCGGGAGTCTATATTATGAGAGATGAAAAGGACGCGATTCTGTATGTAGGTAAGGCTATCAACCTACATAATAGAGTGCGTTCTTATTTTCGTGAAAACATTGGCCGCGGACCTGCGATCGACAAGATGGTTTCTTTGATTGCAAGGTTCGAGTACATCGTTACCGACTCCGAACTGGAGGCTCTGGTGCTGGAGAATAATCTGATCAAGGAGCATTCCCCGAAATACAACACCCTGCTGAAGGATGACAAGACTTATCCCTATATCAAGGTGACTATGGGAGAGGATTTCCCCAGGATCCAGTTTTCCAGAAGTATGAAGAAGGATAAGTCCAGATACTTTGGCCCTTACACAAGCGCCGCTGCGGTGAAGGATACCATCGATCTGCTGAATAAGCTGTTTTGCCTCAGGACCTGCAACAGAAATCTGCCCAGAGACATCGGATTGGAGAGGCCCTGTCTGAATTATCATATCAAGCAGTGCTTGGGTCCCTGTCAGGGGTATGTGAGCAAGGAGCAGTATCGTGAGCAGATCGCACAGGCGCTGGAGTTTCTGAACGGCAACTACAATATGATCCTGAAGGATCTGGAGAAGAAAATGAAGGCTGCCGCCGAGGCGTTGGAATTCGAGGAGGCTGCAGGGTACAGAGATCTCTATACCTCTGTGAAGTCTGTCTCCCAGAAGCAGAAGATCACCGATAGTGTAGGAGAAGATAAGGATATCATTGCCATGTATCGTGATGAGACGGAGGCAGTGGTACAGGTCTTCTTTGTGAGAGACGGCAAGCTGATCGGCAGAGAACATTACTATATGACACATGTGTCATGTGAATCCATAACTCTTCCCGCGGAGGAAGCTCCCAACTATGAGCAACAGCTGGAAGCCTGGAGGGAGGAGCGCCGCAGGATCAATGCAGGTATCATGCAGGATTTTGTGAAGCAGTTCTACGCAGGAACCCCCTTCATCCCCAGAGAGCTGATGTTGCAATATGACTTTGAAGACAGTGACTTGGTGGAGAAGTGGCTCAGTGAACGAAAGGGCGGAAGGGTGCATCTTCGCGTGCCCAAGATCGGTTCCAAAGAGAAACTGGTGGAACTGGCAGCCCAGAATGCGAAGCATGTTCTGGAACAGGATAAGGAGCGCCTGAAGCGTGAGGAAGGCAGAACCATCGGTGCGGTGAAGGAGATCGCGGATCTCCTGGGACTGGAGCACATCGAGCGTATGGAGGCCTTCGATATTTCCAATATCAACGGTTTTGAGAACGTAGGCTCCATGATCGTCTTCGAGAAGGGCAAGCCCAAGAGCAGTGATTACAGAAAGTTCCGCATCAAGACGGTTTCCGGGCCGGATGATTATGCCTGCATGAGAGAGGTGCTCACCAGACGATTTACCCATGGTCTGGAGGAGGCAAAGGAACTGAAGGAGAAGGACATCGATGCCGGATTCGGCAGTTTCACCAAGTTCCCGGACCTTTTGATGATGGATGGTGGCCGCGGTCAGGTCAATATTGCGTTGGAGGTGCTGGCAGAACTGAAGGTCAACATTCCCGTTTGCGGTATGGTAAAGGATGACAACCACAGAACCAGAGGCTTGTACTTCAACAATGTGGAATTGCCCATCGATACCCATTCCGAAGGTTTCAAACTCATCACCCGTGTGCAGGATGAAGCCCACAGGTTTGCCATTGAGTATCACAGGTCTCTTCGCAGCAAAGCGCAGGTGAAGTCCGTATTGGATGATATTCCCGGCGTAGGACCCGCCAGAAGAAAGGCGCTGATGAGGCATTTCAAGTCCCTGGAAGATATTAAGAATGCTTCCCTGGAGGAGCTGGAACAGGTTCCGGAGCTGAACAAAAAAGCAGCCGAGGAGATCTATGGCTTTTTCAGAAAAAAAGAATCGTGAATCTTCACAGAAACCTGGGTCTGTGATATGATGCAAAATAGAGAGGTGTCGGTCTTTGGGTGCGGACAAAGACAGGACCGGATCGAAATCAACACCGCACAGAAAAGAGGAAAACATGGATTATGTTAGTCTTACCCGATTGATTGAGAAGATGAAACTGGAGAACCTGACTCCCGAACTTCCTGTAAAAGGAATCAAGCTGACCATGCCGGATATCAACCGTCCCGCACTGCAGATGGCAGGATACCTGAAGCACTTTGAGGCCACCCGTCTTCAGGTAATCGGTTTCGTTGAGCATAGTTATTTTAATGATCTGGATGACAGACGTAAGCGCGAGGTCTGCGATGAACTGATGCAGTACGATGTGCCTGCATTCGTTTTCTGTCGTGAGCTGCAGCCCGATCCTATTTTCTTAGAGCAGGCAATCGCCCACCGCATCCCCATTCTTTCCACCAAGAAGACTACTTCCGTATTCATGGCAGAGTCCATCAGATGGCTGAATGTAAAACTGGCTCCCTGTATTTCCGTACACGGTGTACTGGTTGATGTATACGGTGAAGGCGTGTTGATCACCGGTGAGAGCGGTATCGGTAAATCCGAGGCTGCACTGGAACTGGTAAAGCGTGGACATCGTCTGGTTACCGATGACGTTGTAGAGATCAGAAAGGTCAGCGAGGATACCCTGGTCGGTTCCGCACCCGATGTGACCAAGCATCTGATCGAGCTCCGTGGTATCGGTATCGTAGATATCAAGGCACTGTTCGGTGCATCTTCCGTTAAGGATACCCAGTCCATCGATCTGGTCATCCGTCTGGAAGACTGGGACAAGGATAAGGAGTATGACAGACTTGGTTTGGAGGAGACTTATACTGAGTACCTGGGCAACCGCGTAGTATGTCACAATCTGCCCGTTCGTCCCGGCCGAAATCTGGCCATCATCTGTGAGTCCGCAGCAGTTAACTTCCGTCAGAAGAAGATGGGTTACAATGCGGCACAGGAACTTTACAAGCGTTTCCAGGAATCCATGAACAAGAATCGCGAAGAGGAAGAAGAATAACTGACAAGTTCAGGAATAGATATAGAAAAGAGGATAAAGAGATGAGCAAATATGCATTTGGTGTAGACGTTGGAGGAACCACCGTTAAGATCGGCCTTTTCGATAAGGAAGGCAACGTACTGGATAAGTGGGAGATTCCCACCAGAAAAGAAAACAAGGGCGAGAATGTACTTCCCGATGTAGCAAAGAGCCTTCTGGCTAAGATGCAGGAAAAGGGTATCGCAGAGGAAGATCTGGCCGGTATCGGCGTAGGTGCTCCCGGTGCGGTAGACGACAACGGAACCCTGGTTGGCGGTGCTGTTAACATCGGTTGGGAAGTTTTCAATATTCCTGAAGTGATCCATCAGTACATCAACGTACCCGTTAAGGCTAACAATGATGCCAATGTAGCAGCTTTCGGTGAACTGTGGCAGGGCGGCGGCAAGGGCTGCAACAATCTGGTAGCAGTTACCCTTGGTACCGGCGTAGGCGGCGGTATCATTATCAACGGAAATATTCTGACCGGTGCTACCGGTGCAGGCGGCGAGATCGGCCACATCCATATCGAGGATGCAGAGACCGAGGCTTGCAACTGCAAGAACAAGGGCTGTCTGGAGCAGTATGCTTCCGCGACCGGTATCGTTCGTCTGGCAACCAGACGCCTGGCAAAGGATGACAAGGCTTCCGTGCTTCGCGGCGCAGAGCTTTCCGCTAAGGCTGTATGGGATGCTGTAAAGGCAGGCGATGAAGTGGCTATCGAGATCGCAAAGCAGTTCGGCGAATACCTTGGAAAGGGCCTGGCAGCAGTTGCAGGCGTTGTAAACCCCGAGATCTTCGTTATCGGCGGCGGTGTTTCCAAGGCAGGCGAGATCCTTCTTTCCTACGTAGAGCCCGAGTTCCAGAAATACGCATTCCAGCAGTGCAGAGGCGCTAAGTTCGCCCTCGCAACTCTGGGCAATGATGCAGGTATCTACGGCGCAGCAGGCCTGATCCTGAGATAAGATTTCCAAATACTTCGGGGGCACTCCCCATATTGCACATTGCGTTTCAGACACGCTCTCGCTCGGTTTCCGGCGTAGCGGCACTAAACTCGAAAGTACCTCGTTAAGTGCCGACGCCTCCAAACGGTCTGAAAGCACAACGGCAACATGGGGGGTGCCCTGCGGAGGGTGTAGAACGATAAAAAGTAGAAAGGTGTAGAGTATGATCAGTGAGGCGTGTGTTTCAACTTTGAAACAAATCATTCCACAAGATAATATTTTATGGGAAGAGCCTTTGCGGCAGCACACCTCTTTTCGTATCGGTGGTCCCTGTGATGCACTGGTGAGACCAGAAAATGAGGCTCAGCTGGCGGAAGTGATCGCATATCTGCACCGTGAGAATATTCCCTGCTTTCTGTTAGGTAACGGCAGTAATCTACTAGTCAGTGATAAGGGCTTTGAGGGTGTCATCGTGCAGGTGGCTGGTAACATGAGCCAAGTGACTGTGGATGGTTGTAAGGTCATCGCTCAGGCCGGTGCAAGTATGCACAAGGCGGCGAAGGTGGCTTATGAGAATGGTTTGACAGGCCTTGAGTTTGCGTCCGGTATCCCCGGAACCGTAGGCGGCGGCGCAGTGATGAATGCCGGAGCCTATGACGGTGAGTTCAAGGATGTAGTGTGTCAGGTAGAAGTGCTCACCCCTGAGGGAGAGAAACTGATCCTGGATAATGCGGGAATGCAATTTGGTTACCGCGACAGTATTTTAAAGAAGTTGCCCTATATCGTGACCTCCGTGACCTTCGAGTGTAAGCCCGGAGATCCTGCGGCTATTCTGGCCAAGATGGAGGATTTCGCGGAGAGGAGAAGAAGCAAGCAGCCTCTGGAGTTTCCCAGTGCGGGAAGTACCTTCAAGAGACCGGAGGGGGCGTTTGCAGGCAAGCTGATCATGGATGCCGGCCTTCGCGGTTTTGCGGTAGGCGGAGCACAGGTGTCGGAGAAGCATTGCGGATTTGTGATCAATACCGGTGGTGCCACCGCTGTGGATGTGCATCAGTTGATCGAACATGTGCAAAAGTGTGTGAAAGAACAGTTTTCTGTGGATTTAGAGCCTGAAGTTTTGTTTTTGGGTGAATAAGTAACGAGAGAGGTCCTGATAAGGATGAGATTTGTAGTTGTTACCGGAATGAGCGGCGGCGGTAAGAGTACCGTCATGAATATGATGGAAGATGTTGGCTTCTATTGCGTAGACAATCTGCCGATCTTTCTGATCGAGAAGTTTGCAGAGATCGTTTCTCAGCCCAACAGTGAACTTCCCAAGATCGCCCTTGGCCTGGACGTTCGTTCCGACCATGATTTTGTGGAAGCCACCGAGACTTTGGTATCTCTTCGGGAGAAAGGCTATGCCTTTGAGATCCTTTTCCTGGATGCGGCCGATGAGGTACTGATCAAGCGCTATAAGGAGACCAGAAGAGTACACCCCCTGGTGGTGGATGGCTTAGTGGAAGACGGTATTCGTGAAGAACGTAGGGTCATGAAGCCTATTCGCGAGAAGGCAGATTACATCATTGATACCACCAATCTCCTTACCAGACAGCTGAAAGCTGAGCTGGATCGTATTTTTGTTCAGAATGAAGAATATAACAGTCTGATGGTCACCGTCATGAGCTTCGGCTTCAAGCACGGGATCCCTACAGACGCTGATCTGATATTTGACGTGCGTTTCCTGCCCAATCCCTACTATGTGGATGAACTGAAAAAGAAGACGGGCAACGACAAGGAAGTACAGGACTATGTCTGCAACTGTGAAGAGGCAGGAATCTTCCTGGACAAGCTCACGGACCTGATCCGCTTCCTGATCCCCAATTATGTGAAGGAAGGCAAGCACAGACTGGTGATCGGTATCGGTTGTACCGGCGGCAAGCACAGAAGTGTCACCATAGCCAATAAACTGGCGGACGCATTAAGAGAAAACAGCAACTTCGGCTTGAATGTTTTCCATCGGGATATTACAGAAAAGAAATAAAGCAGGGAGGTCGTTTCCATGTCTTTTTCCGGCAAAGTGAAAGATGAAATGTGTAAGCGCATCCCCTCTGCCAGACATTGCCAGATGGCGGAACTGGCCGCATTGCTAAATTTTTGCGGACAGATCGGCAGGGAGCCTGATGGGACTTACACCATCGGATTTCAGACAGAAAATGAATCTGTTGTAAGAAAAGGCTTTACTTTATTGAAAAAAGTATATAATATAGAAACCGAGTTGCCGCTGAGCGAGGCGGAAGTCCAGGGTTTCCTGACAAAAATCGGAAACTTGGATGAGCCGGTCAGTTTCCTGCTTCTGAAAAATGCCTGCTGTAAGAGAGCGTTTTTACGCGGAGCATTCCTAAGCGTCGGTTCCATGAGTGATCCCGAGAAGGGTTATCACCTGGAATTTGTCTGCACGGAAGAGGCGAAAGCGAAGCAACTGCAGGAAGTGATCGCATTTTTTGATATCGAATCAAAAATTATTTTGCGAAAAAAATATTATGTGGTATATTTGAAAGAGGGTTCCGCCATTGTGGACCTTTTGAACGTATGTGAAGCCACATTATCGTTGATGGATCTGGAGAATACCCGCATTTTGAAAGAGGTGCGCAACTCCGTCAACAGAAGAGTCAACTGCGAGACCGCGAATCTTGCAAAGACGGTAAATGCAGCCAGCAGACAGATAGAGGATATCGAGTATCTGAGAGACCATTACGGATTCCAGAACTTACCGGAGAACCTTCGGGAGATGGCAGAGATCCGACTGGAGAATCCGGATACCCCTTTAAAGGATCTGGGAGCATTGTTTGACCCGCCGATCGGTAAGTCGGGAGCCAATCACAGATTACGAAAATTAAGTGAACTTGCAGAAAAGATCAGATTAACATAACGGCCAACTGGGTCGTGCCGGTTATAAGGCGAAGAGGAGGAGAATATTATGACAACAAGGAGTATCAAAGTTCTGCTTGACGGCGGAATGGATGTAAGACCCGTAGCGCTTCTGGTTCAGGAAGCAAGCAAGTATGACAGCAGAGTTTACATTCAGATGGGCACCAAGAAGGTAAATGCCAAGAGCATCATGGGAATGATGAGTTTGGGCCTGACCAATGGTGAAGAGCTGGAAGTTGTTGCCGATGGTGATGACGAAGAAAGCGCAGTAAATGGTATCGAGCGTTTCTTAAGCGGCAAATAGGTAGAAGCATGCAAGCCAGGGTCAGGAATCGTGATTCTGTCTTTTTTGTTATTTTGAGGGTGGAGCATGAAAAAGAAACTATTATTTATTTACAATCCCAAGTCGGGCAAGGCGCAGATCAAAAACAAATTGTCCGATATTCTGGAGATCTTCTCTCAGGCAGGGTATGAGATCACGGTATTCCCTACAGGAAAGAGAGGGGATGCGGCGCAGCTGATGGAGACCAGGTCCCCGGAGTACGATCTTGTGGTCTGCTGCGGCGGTGACGGAACACTGGATGAGACGGTGACCGGTATGATGAACAGCGGGTTCAAGACACCCATGGGATATATTCCCGCAGGCAGTACCAATGATTTTGCGGGAAGCCTGGGATTGCCGAAGAGTATGGTGAAGGCAGCAGGGACCGCAGTAGAAGGGGAACTTTTCTCCTGTGACGTTGGTTCCTTCAATGACGATGTATTCATCTATATCGCGGCATTCGGAATCTTTACGGATGTCTCCTATGAGACTGACCAGGATATGAAAAACCTGTTGGGTCATATGGCATATCTTTTGGAGGGCATGACCAGGATCTCTTCCGTGAAGTCCTATCATATGAAGGTGACCTATGATAACCAGGAGATCGAGGATGATTTTATCTTCGGAATGGTGACCAATTCCGTGTCTGTGGGCGGATTCCACAATATCACCGGCAAGAATGTGAAACTGGATGACGGAGTCTTCGAGGTGACTTTGATCAAGACACCTCAGAATCCCGTGGAATTGAATGATATCCTCTTCTCCCTGATCAGCAGAAATATGAACAGCAACTGTATGTACTGTTTCCGTACCAAACAGGTGAACTTCGAGACCGAGGCAGGGGTTGCCTGGACTTTGGACGGTGAAAACGGCGGTGTTCATACAAATGTTACGATCAAGAATATTTGCAAGGGGATTGATATTAAAATAAATTCGTGATATATTTAACAAAGAAATAAAAACATAATTTCTATATGGAGGGCAATACAATGTTAGTTTCCGCAACAGAAATGCTGAAAAAGGCAAAGGCTGGCCACTATGCAGTAGGTCAGTTTAACATCAACAACCTTGAGTGGACAAAGGCTATCCTTTTGACCGCTAAGGAGCTTCGCAGCCCTGTTATCCTTGGTGTATCCGAGGGCGCAGGTAAGTACATGGGTGGATATGACACCGTAGTTGGTATGGTTAATGGTCTGCTGAAGGGCCTGGACATCGATGTTCCCGTAGCACTTCACCTTGATCATGGCTCATACGAAGGATGCTACAAGTGCATCGCTGCTGGTTTCTCTTCCATCATGTTCGATGGTTCTCATTACTCCATCGAAGAGAACGTAGCTAAGACCACCGAGCTGGTTAAGGCTGCTCACGGCAAGGGACTTTCCATCGAGGCAGAAGTTGGTTCCATCGGTGGTGAAGAAGACGGCGTAGTTGGTATGGGTGAGTGCGCTGATCCTAACGAGTGTAAGATGATCGCTGATCTTGGCGTAGACTTCCTCGCTGCAGGTATCGGTAACATCCATGGTAAGTATCCTGCAAACTGGGCAGGCTTGAGCTTCGAGACTCTGGACGCTGTACAGCAGAAGACCGGTATCCTTCCTCTGGTTCTTCACGGTGGTACCGGTATCCCCGCTGATATGATCAAGAAGGCAATTGACCTTGGCGTTTCCAAGATCAACGTTAACACCGAGTGCCAGCTTGCATTCCAGGAAGCTACCCGTAAGTACATCGAAGAGGGTAAGGACCTTCAGGGTAAGGGATTCGATCCTCGTAAGCTTCTTGCTCCCGGCTTTGAGGCAATCAAGGCTACCGTTAAGGAGAAGATGGAGCTGTTCGGATCTGTTGGACAGGCTTAATTTACTCCCGAGCTATAGAATGTTTTCAGAAGGCTGTCTGCTTTATGCAGGCAGCCTTTTTTGCGTCAAATCTTAACACTTTCTGAAGAAAAGAGAAGGAATTCCTAAGATGCCGGAAGCCTTCCTTAAGTATCGCTTAACCCTATTGCACTTCAAAAAGTGCCTGTTATACTTGGATTTATCAAGAGAAAACAAGTCCGGTCAGGGACGAAAAGGAGAAAAGCTATGAAGCAGACAATGGTTAAGATCTTTGAAAGTGTACAGTATTTTTTATTCCTCGCAGCAGGTTGTCTGCTGATTTTCGGGGCATAGGAGCTGCAGATACAGAAACTCTTTTCCTCCGAGAGGTTCTGTGGTACTCTAGAATAGAGTGAGGAAAGTGAAAAGACGCCCTCGAGGCGTCTTTTATTATGACGGAGGTCAGAAATGAGTAGATTGTGGTACAGACAGCCCGCAAAAGAGTGGGAAGAAGCACTGCCCATCGGTAACGGAAGGCTGGGCGCTATGGTGTTCGGCGGCATCGGGCAGGAACGTCTGCAGATGAATGAGGAGAGCATGTGGTACGGCGGGAAGGTGGATCGAATCAATCCGGATTTCAAGGAGAATCTGCCGAAGATCAGACAGTACCTTCATGAGGGGGAGATCGGTAAGGCAGAACTTCTGATGGCTAAGGCCATGAGCGGCTGCCCCGAAGGAATGCATCCCTATCAGACTCTTGGCGATATCAATATCAGTTTTCACGGCATCGGCAACCAGGCTGTGGAGGGCAGTTACGTGCGCTATCTGGATCTGGAGGACGGAGAGAGTGCCGTCAACTTCCAGGTAGGAGAGACCATCTACAAGAGAGAGATCATCGCTTCCCATCCCGCAGATTGTATCCTGATGCGTTTTACCGCAGAGGGACCCGGCACCGTAGACTTCAGTGTGCGCATGCGCCGCTGGTGTTATTTTGATGGTGTGAAGCAGTGGGGTGACGATGGCATCGAGCTCTATGGCAACTTGGGCCGCGGCGGATATGAATTTTCCATGGCTCTCAGAGCCTTTGTGGTGGGTGAGGGTCGTGCCTACAATATCGGTGAATGTCTGGAGGTAGAGGGAGCCAAGGAAGTGCTTCTGTACTTTACCGCAGACACTACCTATCACTATGATGAGACCATTCTGGATGAAGTGACAGCTGAGGCACTGAAGGAATATGAAGCGGAGCCCGGCTTCGCTGACAGAGAGAGGATCTGCCAGAAAGCACTGCAGGATTTCCTGCATGACAGACTGGAGGAGAGATTCCGCAAGGTAGTCGGCAGAAAATATAAGGCATTAAAGGCAGAACACAACCGCGACTATAAGTCCTTATTTGACCGCTTTGCTTTTGAACTGGAGGGTGCGGAGGAATACGATGTGTTCCCTACCGATGTGCGTCTGGAGCGTGCGAAGAACGAAAAGGCTGACTTTGGCTTAAGCAAGATGCTCTTTGATTTCGGAAGATATCTTTCCATCGCCTGCAGCAGAAAGGGTGGCCTGCCCGCAACTTTGCAGGGAATCTGGAACAAGGACTTCAATCCCCCCTGGGACTGCAAATATACCATCAATATCAATGCACAGATGAACTATTGGCATGTGGAAAGTTGTAACCTTTCCGAATGTCACATGCCTTTGCTGGAGCTGATCAAGAAAGTACAGATCAACGGCCGCAAGACTGCAAGAGAAATGTACGACTGCCGCGGTTTCGTGGCACATCACAATACGGATATTCACGGTGACAGTGCACCTCAGGATATCTGGTATCCCGGAACCTATTGGACCATGGGCGCAGCCTGGCTCTGCACCCATCTCTGGACCCATTATCAATATACACGGGATAAAGCATTCCTGAAGGAAGCTTTCCCCATGATGGCGGAAAGTGCTCTGTTCTTCGTGGATTTCCTGATCGAGAGAAACGGATTTCTGGTGACAAGCCCTTCCGTATCTCCCGAGAATACCTACAGACTGCCGAATGGTCAGACCGGTTCCTGCTGTGAGGGGCCTACCATGGATAATCAGATCCTGAGACACCTCTTCGGAGCTTGCCTCAGTGCCTGGAAGATCCTGGGAGAGGAACTGAAAGAATGCCAGATCCCCGATGTCAGCGATATGGCGGAATTGATGAAGCAGATCGAGACCTGCATGAGCAGACTGCATCCCACTAAGATCAGTGACAGCGGCAGGATCATGGAGTGGCCGGAGGACTTCGAGGAAGTGGAACCCGGACATCGTCACATTTCCCACCTGTACGGATTATATCCCGCAGGGGAGATCACCATGGACGGTACACCGGAGCTGGCACAGGCGGCCAGAAAGACGCTGGAGTATCGATTGTCTCACGGCGGTGGACATACCGGCTGGAGCCGTGCGTGGATCATGAATCATTATGCAAGCCTCTGGGACGGAGAGACTGCTTACAGCAATATCGAGAAGATGCTGGGACAGTCCACCTACCCCAATATGTTTGACAAGCATCCACCTTTCCAGATCGACGGCAACTTCGGAGCGGCAGCAGCTATGTGCGGTATGTTGGCTCAGAGCAACGAGGAGAGAGTGGTGCTGCTTCCCGCGCTTCCCAAGGCTTGGAAGAGCGGAAGCGTGAAAGGCCTCTGCCTGGTAGGCGGCGCGGAGATCGCCATGACCTGGGAGAACGGCGCACTGGTGGAAGCCGTTCTGACGGCAAAGTGCGATTATGTTACAAATGTCATCTACAAGAATACTTCCCTGTCTGTTACACTGAAGGCAGGTGAGGAGAGAAAACTGGCTTTTGCATAAATCATGAGGCGGGTTCCTTCCGGGACCCGCTTTTTTGTGGGAGAGGAGACTAAATGATCCAGAGAATAAAAAATATATACTTTGCCCTTAAGAAAAACGTATTTGAAAAATATCCGGTGACCATGGTCGCTATCTGGATCGCTTCTTTGATGTCGGCGATCACCTTCCAGATCTCAGACCACTATTACAATCAAGTCTCCAGAGAGACCGTAGATTCTCTGGAAAAAGTACTGCTTTTCCTGTGGCTTTTTGTGGCAGGCGCCTTGTTCACAGAGGAATTCCTGCGAAAGAAAAAGATATCCTTACGCCTCATCGGTTTTGGTATCTCCGCGGGGATCGCAGCCTTTATCACCACTGTGGCAGCCTGGAAAAAAGACCTGTTCCTGGGGATGGATTACGATAAGGTGGTAATGTTTTGCGAGCGATTCCTGGTCGTATACCTGGTGTGGATCGCGGCGCTCTGTATCTATCGCATGTACAGAGAAAGCCAGGAAAAGTTCCGAAAATACTGTGTCAGTGTCTTCGGTTCCGTGATGAAAGTATCTATTGTGTATGGCATGTTTGCACTGGGTATCGCACTGATCATTCTGATCGTGGATGTGTTGCTGTACGATCGTGCCACCAACTGGACCGGCTGCATCGAGATCTTCCTGGCAGGCGCGCTCTATGTGCCCGGCGTACTGATGGGACTTTCCAAGGTACAGGAGGAGATCGGTAAGTTCTTGGGCCTGGTGATCAAATACGTACTCTATGTTCTGACCTTTGCAGCCTTTATTATCATATACCTGTACATTTTCAAACTGATCCTCACCTGGGAGCTTCCTTCCAATGAGGTGTTCCACATCCTGGGCGTGCTCTTTGCCATCGGGATGCCTATCTGGACCATGACAGGACTTTTTGAGGACAACCGCTTCATCAAGACTGCAAAATACATGCCCGTAGCCTTCATACCCTTCGTACTTCTGCAGGCCCTTTGCATCGGCCTTCGAATCGGCCAGTACGGACTGACCGAATCCAGATATATGGGTGTGCTTCTGGTGGTATTCGAAGCATGCGTGCTCACCTTCTTCCTGATAAAGAAGGAGATATTCCTGCCCTTATCCTTCCTGACAGCAGCACTTCTGGTGACCATTGCCGTAGCAGGGCCCTTCAGCATGGACCGGGTAGAGTACCGCTCTCAGAAACACTGCATCGAGAAAGCATTGAACTTAAGTCCCGCCGAGAAAGAGAACCTGGACGAGCAGCAGTGCAAGCGTATCATGGGCGCCTACTATGTACTGAACTGGAACACCGACGGCAAAGCCTACCTCGATAACCTTTCCACAGCCGACAAAGACTGGCTGAAGGAGGTCAGCGAGAAGGCCGACATGAAGCATACTATGGACGTTACTGTCTATATCAGCGGCCGATCCAGAGAAGGCGCTGTAGATATCTCCGGATACTCAAAAATGTATGACGTAGCTCGCGGTGGACAGGGTAACCATATCCCCGACAACTGCATCTTCAGAGCCGGTCAGGATATCGTGCTCACCGCCGATCTCACCGACTACCTGACCACTGTCAAAGCAGCCTACGAGGAAGATGAGCAGCACTTCGAAGATTGGTTTGCCGCTCACAACACCGTGACCCTTCCCGACGGCAAACTGATCATCCGCTCCATCAGCCTCCACCTCGTCAACGACGAATACAGTTACTGCTACATGGACGCCTACTACCTCGTAAAATAAACCGGCCGGCGCAGCCACCGGGTACACAATACACCGAGGGGCCGGCGCAGCCACCAAGAGACCGATCATTATGGGGCCGGGCGCAGCCACCGAGGACACAACATACCCAGAGGCCGGCGCAGCCGCCAGGGGCGCACTATTCAGTTGGACGTTTTCTGGTGTTTTCGCAAAAGCCCCTCGA
>JAKSRX010000022.1 GCA_024403365.1 Acetatifactor sp.
GGGCTATCGCCAAGCGGTAAGGCACAGCACTTTGACTGCTGCACTCGTTGGTTCGAATCCAACTAGCCCTGCTTTTTTTATATCTGGGATATTAGCTCAGTCGGTAGAGCACTTGACTTTTAATCAAGGTGTCGGGGGTTCGAATCCCCCATGTCTCACTGGAACCCATGATTTCTGTCATGGGTATTTTTGTGTATTGAAATAGTAATGTTTTCTTCGGAAAGGAACAAAGAATGGCTCAGGAGAATAAAATGGGTGTTATGCCCGTCAATCAATTATTGCTTTCCATGTCATTACCAATGATGATCTCCATGTTGGTACAGGCATTATATAATATTGTAGACAGTATTTTTGTTTCCAATATCAATGAGGAAGCTTTGCAGGCAGTGTCACTGGCATTCCCGCTGCAGAGTCTGATGTTTGCGGTGGCAATCGGTACAGCGGTAGGTCTGAATGCATTTCTTTCCAAGACCTTGGGTGAGAAAGACTTTGAGAAAGCAAATAAGATCGCGGCAAACGGTATCTTCATCGAGTACATGAGTTATATTGTATTTGCGTTGATCGGTATTTTCGCCAGCGCGCCTTTCTATGCCAGCCAGACCCAGATACAGTCAGTCAGAGAGTATGGTGTGACCTATCTGACTATTTGCTGTGTGTGCAGTTTTGGTGTGTTTACACAGGTGGCATTTGAACGTCTACTGCAGTCAACAGGTAAGACCGTGCTTGCTATGATCACGCAGGGAACAGGAGCTATCACCAATCTGATCCTGGATCCGATTCTGATCTTTGGCCTGTTGGGTGCGCCTAAGATGGGCATTGCCGGTGCAGCTGTGGCTACCGTGCTTGGCCAGATGGTGTCCGGTGTGATGGCTGTTGTTTTCAATCTGAAGTATAACAAGGAACTGCATATCAGCTTCAAGGGCTTCCGTCCTGATACGGCGCTGATTGGCAATATTTACAGAGTAGGTGTTCCTTCTATTGTTATGCAGGCCATCGGCTCTGTGATGACCTACGGCATGAATCTGATTCTTGCCTCTTTCGAGTCTGCGCAGACGGTATTCGGTGTATATTTCAAACTTCAGAGTTTTATATTCATGCCCGTGTTCGGTCTGAACAACGGTATGGTTCCTATTATTGCTTACAACTACGGTGCGCAGAAGAAGGACAGAGTCATCAAAACGATCAAGTGCAGTGTGGGGTATGCGGTAGGCATTATGCTCTTCGGTATCCTGATGATGGAAGTTTTCCCCGCACAGCTGCTGGGCTTCTTTAATGCAGGTGAGAGCTTGCTTAGAACAGGAGTGCCCGCGCTTCGTATCATCTGCCTGAGTTTTGCTTTCGCAGGATATTGTATCGTTGTAGGAAGTGTCTTCCAGGCACTGGGTAATGGTGTGTACAGTATGATCATCTCAATCGCGAGACAGTTGTTCGTGCTGCTTCCCGTTGCATATCTGTTCTCCTTAAGCGGTAATGTAGATCTTGTATGGTGGAGCTTCCCCATCGCGGAGATCGTCAGCGTAGCAATGAGCACTTATTTCTTATTGAAGATCAATCGTGACATCATCAGCCACATCGGCGAGCAGAGATAACATTGACAAGCTCTTGTGCGGAATAGTATAATACAGAAGTCGTGAGAGCGACTTACGCGGATATGGCGGAATTCAAGACAAGCGGATATGGCGGAATTGGCAGACGCGCCAGATTTAGGTTCTGGTGTCTACGACGTGCAGGTTCAAGTCCTGTTATCCGCAGGAACAACAAAAAGGATGGCGAGAGCCATCCTTTTTTGTTGTTACGGACGCATAGCGTCCGTGAACCTGCGGTTCAAGGTCTCGCCTCCGGCTCGGTCGGCGCTAGACGGTGCCCACCGGGCACCAGCGCCCTGTTATCCGTAGTGTTTAGTCTCTCGTCTGTCAAAAACAAGCTTTTCTTTTTTCACACAGTCTTTTTTGGGGATTTTGGGCGAAAAGACTGGGCAAAAATTCAAAAGCAAGAAATTGACAGGCAGAGGTTCTGAAAAAGCTGCCAAAAGACTGTGCGATTTTGCCAAATGGGGAATTTGACAGGCACAGGGGCCAGAGCGGCAGCAGCCAGGGCGGGAGAGAGGGAGATGGTTGATGGAAACCCGTTCGAAGAGAGTGTCGCCGACTACTTGAAGAAGTATTGTGGCGGGTATGTGATCTGTGATACAATGGAAGCAGAGTTTTCAAGACTAATCATTTCATTTAACTAGAGGTGTCCTATGAGTTTTAATCAAATCATTATTATATGTGTGGTCGCATACCTTCTTATCATCAATATCATCGCTTTCGCTATGATGGGTATCGACAAGGCAAAAGCCCGCAGGAAGGAGTGGCGTATTCCGGAGGCAAATCTGTTCCTGTCAGCCATATTGGGCGGAAGTATCGGTGCCATCGCGGGAATGCAGCATTTCAGACATAAGACCAAGCACTGGTATTTCGTGGTGGGAATGCCTGCCATCCTGATCCTGCAGATCGTGGCGGCGGGATTTGTGTATCTGCATTTCTTTGCCTGAATTTGTCGATGGAACTTGAGTGAGGCATCCATTGTTTTCCTTGACAAGTATGACAAATAATGGTAAGGTCTATTTGTTAAAAGGGAGTAGTTATAACGCACAATCAACATGCCCCGATGAAAATCGTGGTTGTGCGCTTCATCAAATTATGAGAAGAACAAGACTTTTAGCACTTCGGTGCTGGGAGTCTTTTTTATTTGTGTTGAGTCACTTTTGCGTGAGATAACGAAACCGAACCCAAACGGAGGAATTATATTATTATGGAAATGTTGATCGCTGTAGTACTTTTTATTGTAGGTCTGCTGTGCTTGATCAAGGGCGGCGACTGGTTTGTAGATGGCGCGGTAGCCGTGGCGAGAAGATTCAAACTTCCTGAGCTGCTGATTGGCGCTACGGTCGTTTCTATCGGAACCACACTGCCGGAGGTCATGGTGTCAGCCACCAGTGCTCTGACCGGTGTCTCCGAGATGGCATATGGTAATGCAATCGGTTCTATCATCTGCAACACCGCATTGATCTCCGCCATCACCATTGCAGTAAAGCCCGGAAAAGTGGATAAGAAAAGTCTGAGACTTTCCGTTATCGCCTTCTTCGCAGCAGCGATCTTCTTTGCATTGGTAGCTTATCTCACCGGTACCTTCTCCAGAATCACCGGTATCATCTTCCTGATCGGCTTTGTGGTATATATTCTTCTGGCTATTCGTCAGATGAAGAAGAACCCCGAGAGCGTTGAGGAAGAGGAAGAAGAGCAGAAAGAAATGTCTATTCAGAAGGCCATCGTTCTTCTGGTGTTGGGCGCAGCTGTTATCGCTGTAGGTGCAAGACTTCTGGTTGACAACGGTACCAAGATCGCTGAGGCTATGGGCGTACCCAAGACCGTTATCGCACTGACCTTCGTGGCACTGGGAACTTCCCTCCCCGAACTGGTAACTGCTATCACTTCCCTGGCAAAGGGTCACGGCTCTCTGTCCCTGGGAAATGTCATCGGAGCGAACCTGTTCAACCTGGTTCTGGTATGCGGCGCATCCATTACCCTGAAGCCCTTCGATGTTCCTGCGGCTGCAACCATCTTTGGACAGAATGCTTCCTTCGTGCTGGAGATTCCCCTGATGTTTACGGTAATGCTTCTTATGACTTTGCCCGCACTGATCAAAGGAAAACTCTACAGATGGCAGGGTATTGCACTGCTGATCATCTACTTTGCATTCTGCGGAATCCAGTTTACACTGTAATAGAATTTGTAAAGAGTCACCGAACCGCTCGGTGGCTCTTTTTTGATGTATTTTATTAAAACGTTTTACTTAAAATGTAACCGTTTACAGAGTAAAAAAGTAGTAAAATGTGTGGAGTTTTACTCAATTAAGTGTTGCAACTTGTCGAATTTATGGGTAAAATGGGGGATGTGGGTGCCTTGTTAGGGCTTGTATTATACAAGTTGCACAAAAAATGAGGCATTGCGGCAGTGCAGAGTAAAATATGGGAACTTTGCAAGCACCGATTCCACAGGAATCGGCACAAAGTATAGGAGGGAAAGAAATGAGCAAGAAACTGATCTACATTATTGCTTCTTGTTGTACCGTGGGTGTGGTAGCCATCGGTGCCATCGTTGGCGTCAACGTAAGCAAGAACAATAAGGCACAGCAGCAGAAAGAGATCGTTGCTGAAGTAGTAGAGAGCAGCGCCGTTAACACAGCAGATGCAGACGGCGACAAAGCAGTGACTGCAGAGACCAAGGAATCCGAGGAAGCTGCGATCACAGAGGAAAGTTCCGAAGTTGCATTGGAAGAATCCGAAGCAATGGAAGAGGAATCCGAAGAGGAAGAAGAAGCATACGTGAAGGGTGATCCTTTCTACGGAACCTTGTTCAGCAACGGTAACGTAGACGAGGCATTTGAGGATGATTATCCTACCTGGCTTTGGGATGCCAAGGACACCGATTATATCACTGTTATTTATACCTGTGCAGATCCCGCACACGCAGGCTGGGGCCTGATGGGCTGGGGCGCAGTGGTAAAAGATCAGTGGACCGAGAGCTTCCAGCTTGCTGCAAATGACAGCAAGTATGATGCAAAGTGTCAGTCTACCATGACCATCAGCGCATTCAGAAAGTCCTTCGGCGCTTCTGAAGCAATGGATATTTCTATGGTTAAGTTGAGTGTATGGAACGGTGGTAAGATCCTTTCCATCGCTACTTCCAAAACTGCACCTAAGGCAGCGGCTGATGTAGTAGAGGCTAAGATCGAAGAGAGCGCAGGCGGCAGCAGCGAAGGTCATGTTATGACCGGTTCCTATGCATCCAGCTTCGGCGAAGGTACTTTCGAGATCGGCATCAAGCAGTATTGTCCTAATTATATTCCCGGTGATACCATTGCAATTTCCGTGACCATGGAGTCCACCGCACAGTTTAAGGGCTGTCTCGGTGCTACCCAGGGTAAGGATTATGCATGGGATCAGCATGATTATTCTTCAGCAGACGGTTCCAAGGTATCTGTCGGAACTACCGTTACTACTTATGCAGATACTTTCCAGCTGCAGGTATGGTATAGTCAGGCAGGTTCTGTAGGCGCTAATATTTCCGTAACCAAAGTGGCAGACGGCGAAGGCTCTGCCGGCTATGCAGGAGCACTGCAGTTGATCGCAGGTCCTGTTCGCAGCAATACCGCAGTTGATTATAATCCTTCCAAGTATTGTCCCGATTTCGAAGAAGGCGATACCATCAGTGTCAGCGTGACTCTGTTCAGCGCAAGCTTCTTTAACGGCTGCTTGGGTATGGCAGATGCTACCGGCAAAAAAGAGAACTGGCATCAGACCGCATACGAAGCTTCCAACGGTGGTACCACTACCGTTTCTCTTACCGTAGGTCCGGCAGCTGACTATGGCCAGATCCAGTTCTGGTGGTCCAACGAAGATGTAGCCATCAAGTCTATCAGCGTTTCCATCGTCAAGAAGGGCGAAGCAGGAGACGGTGAAGAAGAGGAAGAAGGCGAAGGAGAAGGTGAAGGCGGCGAAGGCGACAGCGGTAACACCGGCAGCGGTGACTCCGGCAATACCGGTTCCGGCGATTCCGGCAACACAGGCTCCGGCGACAACGGTGGATCCAATACCAATCCTCCTGCAGAAAATGCACTGCCTCAGTACAGCCAGAATGCTGATTGGCTGTTCGGCGCAAAGGATCTGGATGTAGTAGTTCTTAAGTTCAGCTGTACCGAACCCGATCATAAGGGTTGGGGTATCGGCCAGTTCCAGGCAATCGTTGAGGGCGAGGCTGACCAGAGACAGACCAATCTGAACTTCAATGCAGATGCTTCCGATGCTGCAAATATCGTAACCGTAAAACTGACTGCAAAAGAGCTGAAGGATGCTCTGCAGCTCACCGGAAATGAGACTGTTACCATGCTGCAGTTCGCAACCTGGAACGGTGGTAAGTTCGAGGAAATGTACCTTGAAGTAGCTGATGAGAATGCAAAGGCTCCCGATTATGCGGCAACCGCAAATGCGGAAGGTACCGAGGTACTTTCTCAGGCTGCAGCATTGACCGAGTACAATACTGTTGATGTTGAGACTTTCACCCCTTGGGGCGGCAGCAGAGATTTCGATGATGCTATGGATGCAGAGACTGTTCTGGTAGTAACTTACGAAGGCGCAGCGCCTCAGTTGTTCATGCAGGATCCTTGGAAGAATGCTCAGGCTAAGTATGATGCAAACGGCAAGCAGATCTACACCTATGATGATATCGTAACTGCATTCGGCAGCAGCAATCTGAACAAGATGGGTCTCCAGGCGAAGGGTGCTGATGTTACCATCACCAGTGTGAAGTACGTAGGTCTTGTATACGAAGGAGACAACGGCGGAAGCAACAACAATCCTCCCGCAGGTCCGATTGCGACTCTGAATAAGACAGACAGTACTGCTTTTGAGACCAAAATGGGAACTTACGCATCCGAGTCTCTGGCAGCAGGAGATAATGTAACCGTATCTGTTGTATTTGACGGAACTCATGCAAACTTCGGCGGCTGTATCAGCGGCAACGATTCTGTGGAAGCAAATAATTGGAAGCAGGTTGAGGCAAAGGGATACTTTGAAGAGAAGACCTGTACCGCAGACTTTACACTGCAGTATGACGGCGACTGGAATGCTCTGAAGATCGAAATGTGGTGGTGCCAGGATGCAAACGGTGACGAAGTGGAAACCGTTGACATCAAGTCCATTACAGTAACCAAGAACAATTAATTCATTGTTGAAACAAATAAAGAAAACCGGGACTCGAAAGAGTTCCGGTTTTTACTTGCAAAAAAATCCCCCACAAACTGTGGGGGATGTGTACTTATTGCCATACCTGCATTGCCATGTAGGAGTTGTGGTATTCCTTGCGGTAGGTCACGTCCTCGTCGAACCAGTCGGGAGGAAGGAAAGCCTCAGCCGCTTCCTTGCTGCCGAACTCTACCTCTGCCATGATCAGAGGAGCGAAGGGCGCATCGAAGACGTCCAACTCGATGGTCAAAGTGTAGTCATCGGGAGGAGTGGGGAAGCCTTCACGGAAAGTGGGGTTCTCCAGAGGAATGAGATATCTTCTCTTGGAAATAATATTTCCGTCCACTTTGCTGCGAAGATGGTAGTATGCTTCTTCGTTCAGGGCAAGGTTGTGCTCTTCGCGAGCCATCATACCGCTTCCTTTATAGGTTAAAATGTAGACGTCATTTTCTTTGCGAACTCTGACCACGGGAGCTACATTCAGATAGCCCTGCTCAATATGTACGCAAGGATAATCGTCTAGGTTCTTGGGCAGTGATTTGATCGTAAATTTCCGTTCTATTTCCATATATTCAAGCCTTTCGATTAGTCATCTCTTGATGCAGTTTTCATTATAACATAATTTTTGTGTATTTACTATAAAACATTTCTAAAAACTGAAGTTTTTCTGTCGAAAATAGGCAATACGTGGTATACTGAATTCATTACTGAGATCAGGAGGAAATACAATGAGTAATTTGGCGATATTTTTTGCTGCAGGATATGAGGAGATCGAAGCTTTGACCGTGGTAGATCTTTGCCGCAGAGCGGGACTAAATATTGATATGGTGGCAACGGACAATGAGCCCTGCGTTACCGGCTCCCATGGGATCTGCGTTCAGATGGATAAAGGAATCAAGGATGTAAACTTTGAAGACGTGGACTGCATCATTTTGCCCGGCGGTATGCCCGGCACCAAGAATCTGGAGGCGAATGTTTCTCTGATGGAGCAGGTGGATGCTTTTGTATCTCAGGGCAAGATCATTGCAGCGATCTGCGCAGCCCCCAGTATCTTCGGACACAGAGGAATTCTGAAGGGAAAACAGGCTTGCTGTTATCCCGCCTTCGAGAGTCATCTGGAAGGCGCTGAGGTGAACCGTAATTCTGTCAATATCTGCGGCAACGTGATCACTTCCAGAGGTATGGGAACTGCCATCGATTTTGCACTTGCCATCATTTCCGTCTTCGCAGGACAGGGCAAGGCCGACGAACTGGCGGAAGGAATCGTATACAGAAAGTAAAGGGGAAACAGACATGAAAGAATATAAGAATACAGCCAAGGAAATGCTGGAGTTTATTCGTAAGAGTCCCAGCTGTTTCCATGCAATAGCCTCCGTGAAGGAGATGCTTGCCGAGAAGGGAATGACAGAACTGTGCGAGACCGAAGACTGGACATTACAGGCTGGTAAGGGCTATTTTGTGACCAGAAACGATTCCTCCGTCATCGCATTCAGATTGCCTGAAGCGATTGCAGGGGTGAAGGGTTTTCACCTGATCGCTTCCCACAGCGATTCTCCTTCCTTCAAGATCAAGGAGCATCCTGAAAATACAGTAGAAAATCATTATGTGAAGATCAATGTGGAAGGATATGGCGGCATGATCCTTTCCAGTTGGTTGGACAGACCTCTTTCCGTTGCGGGACGTATCGTGGTTCGCACCAAGGACGGCGTGGAGACCAAGCTGGTAAATGTAGACAAGGATCTGCTCATGATCCCCAACGTAGCCATTCATATGAACCGTGAGATCAACAAGGGATTCAACTACAATCCTCAGGTAGATATGCAGCCTCTTTTTGCGGAAGTTGTTGACGGCAAGGCACCTTCTCTGATGAAGGTCATCGCCAAGTCCGCAGGCGTGAAAAAGGATGATATCTTAGGCCATGATCTTTTCCTGTATGCAAGAGAAAAAGGCCGCTTCTTTGGCGCGGAGGGAGAGTTTGTATTTTCTCCCAGATTGGACGATCTGCAGTGTGCTTATGCGAGCGCAAAGGCATTTGCGGAGGCTGTGCCTGCAGAATATATCAATGTCTGTGCAGTCTTCGACAATGAGGAAGTGGGCAGCAGCACCAAGCAGGGCGCGGACTCTACTTTCCTGGAGGATACCCTGAGACGTGTTGCGGAGAGTCTGGGAATGACCGGATCACAGTATCTGCGTCTGGTGGCAGGAAGCTTCCTGATCTCTGCGGACAATGCCCATGCCGTGCATCCCAATCATCCGGAGAAGGCGGATCCTACCAACAGACCTTACCTGAACAAGGGTATCGTCATCAAGTATCATGGCAGTCAGAAATACACCACAGATGCAGTTTCTGCGGCAAAGATGAAGACCATCTGCGAGAAGGCGAAGGTACCTTTCCAGACCTTCGTAAACCGTGCGGATCTGGTGGGCGGCTCTACTCTGGGCAATATTTCCACAGCTCACGTGTCCGTGTCCAGCGTGGATATCGGTCTGCCTCAGTTGTCCATGCACTCTGCAGTCGAGACAGCAGGTATGATGGATACCGGTTATGCGATTGATGCTTTCACGGTCTATTATGCAGAGTAAGGGCATAGCATAAAGCAAAACGTTCAGGATATGTTATGAATCAGAAGCTGGATGATCTGCTGCAGATGGCGCTGCTTACGCCGGGAACGATCCGGGAAAACAGTGAGGAACTGAGCGCAGGCTATCATATTGATACGAAGAGCTGGGAAGTGATGGTAAAATATCACGGAGCACCGGAAAACATCAGAGAACGTGGGATCCTCATGGAGGAATTGATCGCGAATTATGCGATCCTTCTGATACCGGAGGAACGGCTGGAAGAGATCGCAGCCATGGAAGAAATCGAATATCTGGAGAAACCTAAATATTTCTCTTTTGAACAGACGGACCCTGTCCGGGATTCCTGCATCCAGGAATTACCCGGGCGGGGTTTTTCTCTGTCGGGACAAGGGGTGTTGATAGCGATACTTGACAGCGGTATCGATTATACTCTGCCGGAGTTTCGGACTAAGAGTGGTGAGAGCAGGATCTTATCTCTCTGGGACCAGAGCCTGCCCGAAAGAGAGGAATTCGGACCCGGGAGAGAATTTGATCGGGGGAAGATCATGGAGGCGCTGGCAGAGACTGATCCGGAGCGGCGGTTTGAACTGGTGCCTTCCGTGGATGTGAGTGGACACGGTACTGCGGTGGCGGGAATCGCGGCAGGCAGAAGCGATATCTATCGGGGCGTGGCGGGAGATGCTGATCTTCTGGCGGTGAAACTGGGGAATGCGGGCAGAAACGGTTTTTCACAGTCAACAGATATCTGCAGAGGAGTGGCCTGGGCACTGCGAAAAGCAGAAAAGTATAAGATGCCTTTGGTGATCAATTTAAGTTACGGCAGTACCTATGGCGCCCACGACGGGTCTTCTCTGATGGAACGCTTCCTGGACAATGCGGCGGAGATCGGCAGGACGGTGATCTGCGTGGGCAGCGGTAATGAGGGTAGCAGCGGCGGCCATTGCAGGCGGAAGCTGAGCCCGGGCAGAGAGAGGGAGACGCAGCTGCGTATCGGCGCTTATGTAAGAGACTTGGGACTTCAACTGTGGACCTTCTATAGTGATGATCTCGTTCTAGGGATCCGCTCTCCGAGCGGGCAGCAGGCTATTTTTGAACCTGCCGAACAGCAAGGGGTGAGAATGGTGCGCCTGGAAGGGACCATGCTGGAACTCTTTTTCGGGGAGCCCTCGCCTTACAGTGTGAATCGGGAGATCTATGTGAACTTTCAACCGGGGAGCGACCGATATGTGACGGAAGGCATTTGGAGCCTTACACTTCGAAGCACAAGAATGGTGATGGGAACCTATTCTTTTTACCTCACTGCACAAAGCAGAGAGGGAGCCGCTGCTTTCCTGCAGCCGACGGTAACAGAAGGGACTCTTACTATCCCGTCCACGGCGGCCAAAGTGATCACCGTGGGGGCATACGACAGTACCTATGGCGCTTATGCGGAGTTCTCCGGACGAGGCCGGAAGGGGGATGGGGATATAGGGCATGTCAAGCCGGACCTGGTGGCACCCGGAGTGGGAGTTCGAGCTCCCCGGGGAGGAAACTATGCCTACTTTACCGGAACCAGTTTTGCCACGCCTATAGTAGCCGGAGCTGCGGCACTTTTGATGGAGTGGGGGATCGTGCAGGGGCATGACCCATACCTATACGGAGAGAAATGTAAGGCCTATCTGCACCGAGGGGCTAAGGCCGTGCTTGGAGAGGAAAATTACCCCAATGAAAAGGTTGGCTGGGGGAGACTTTGCGTGGAGAGAAGCCTGCCGGAATAGGGTTTTTATTGTGTTTTGGGTGAGGGGATGTTAGAATAGACGAAAGAAATGCTGCCCAGATAAGGAGAATGACATGAAACGTTATGATATTACGCAACCGTTGTTTAGCTGTCAGGTGTTCCCCGGAGATCCCAGGCCGGAGAAGGAACAGGTAATGCATATCGCTGACGGTGATGTATGCAATCTGACCAAGTTTGCCATGTGCGCCCATAACGGAACTCATGTGGATGCACCCTATCATTTCTATGAGGATGGCAAGAAGATCGGCGAGGTAGCACTGGAGAAGTTCATCGGAAGAGCCTTTGTGGCAGACCACGAGGGAGATGTGACTGCGGAAGATGCAGTGAATATGCTGGTGAAGGCAAGAGAGTATGATGTCCGTGCTGCGAAGAGGATCCTGATCAAAGGAAAGTCTACCGTAACGGAGGAGGCTGCCAGAGTCTTTGCGGACGCAGGTGTTTATCTGATCGGTAACGAGTCTCAGACCGTAGGCCCGGAGGATGCACCCAGAGAGGTACATCTGATCCTGTTGGGAGCAGAGGTGGTACTGCTGGAAGGCATTCGTTTAGAGCAGGTGCCGGAGGGAATGTATCTCTTAAACTGCGCACCCCTCAATCTGGGAGATGTGGACGGAGCACCCTGCCGTGCCGTGTTGATCGAGGGATTGGTATAAAGAGTAAGCCGGAGCGAAAATGCTCCGGCCTTTTTTATTGTCCGTTGGAATCCGGGTGGTTGATAGGAAAACCTTTCTGCTCCTTGGCAGCCTTGCGAAAGGCGCCGGGAGTCAGTCCGGTGAGTTTGCGGAACTGCCGGCAGAAGTGCTCGATATTGTTGTAGCCGCAGCGGTCCGAGATCTCACTCACGGTATAGTCGGTATAGATGAGCTGCTCCTTGGCTAGGCGAACTCTACCTTCGATAACGTCCTCCATACAGGTGGTGCCGAAGGTCTGGCGGTAGATGAACTGCAGGTAGCCGGCGCTGATGTGGAGAGTATCTGCCATAGATTGCACGGTCCAATCTCTCTGGGGATTGTTCATGATCTGCTTGTGCAACTGCATCAAGTCGATGGCGTGAGGAGTGTCATTGTAGCTGGTCACATCCTCGTGGAGCTTCTGGAAAAGAATGCGCAGAAGATTTTCGATGATCAGTTCACTGCTCTTGGAAGAGTAAGTTGATTCCCAGGTGAGAAGCTTGAACAGGCTGTGGACATATTCCGGGTCCGACACGGAGAAGGGAAGGCCGTGAGCGGGGAAACCGGTGACAAAGCCTTCATCACTGCCGAAGCGCAGCCAGTCGTTGGCATATTCGCCGCCGCAGGCAGTGTAGTAGATCTTCTGGCCGGGCTTGAACAAAATAGAGGTGTGGGCGGGACAACTTTTTAGTTCGCCGTCCACCCAGAAACAGGCCGGCGTGTGGGTCAAAAGCAATAAGTAAGAGTTCTGAGTATCCGGAAAATCATAGACGAAATCGGCAGGATGAGTAGCACTGTAGCCGATGTAGTAAATGGTATTCATAAACGGGTCCTTTCGACGTGATGGAACATACGCCTATATGAGAATAAATCAATCTTTTTCTATTATATATCATTGCTATTTGTAGGACAATAGAGTTTAATGGATAATAGGTGTGTTAGTAAATATCAATGAAAGAGGATAAGAAATGGCATATTTACTGGGGTATACGAGAGAACCTATCGACAATGTACATTATGACCCGCGACTGGCCTACAGTCTGCACCTTGCATTGAGCGAGGACGGCATCACATATCAGGGACTGAATCATAATTCCGGCGTGCTTTTTGCGAAAGCCACAGAGAATGAGGACGGTTCCCTGAATCCCATGAGCCTGGCGGATCCCCGCATTTTTGCAAGGGAGGATGGCACCTTTGGCGTGGTGGCACAGAGGATCTTAGGGGACGGCGGCAGTGATGACAGCAGTCAGGGGAAAGTGTTAGTGTGGACCACGAAGGATTTCCTGGTGTATGAAGAACTGGGACTGTATGATCCGGCGGAAGTGCCAATGATCACAGAGACGGCAGACCCGAAGACCCTGGAACTGAAAGAGATGCAGGGGGCGATTCTCTGCAACAGCATCCGGATCCCGGAGGCCACAGCCGACAGACTGCGCAAGAAACTGTTGACCCCGGTGAATGTGGGAGTCAGAGTTCCGGAGCAGAAGAAGGCAAAATGTCCCGGCTGCATCCGGTCGGTGAAGGCAGAAGTTCTGTACAGTGACGGCACTGTGGTAGAACGCCCCGTGGACTGGCAGTATGAGAAAATAGATTTCACCCGTCCCGGCGCTTATGAGATCACCGGACAGGTGAGGCAGAAGCATTTTGCATTTCCTGTGGCGCTGCATCGTGCAGATCCGGACGTGTGTTATTGGCAGGGGAAGTATTACTTTATCTCCACCAATGATGAGGACAACAACCATACCCTGTATGCAAGGGTCAGCGATACCTTGGAAGGCCTGGTGGATGCGGAAGACCATCTGATTCTGGATTCCGATACCTATGAGGACATCGGCAATCTGTTGTGGGCACCGGAGTTTCACGAGATCAACGGAAGGCTATATATTTTCCATGCGGCCACACCGGATCCCTTTTTCCACGAGGAGAGCCATATCATGTGCCTGAAAGAGGGCGGCGATCCTGTCTGCAAGGAAGACTGGTCCAGACCGGTGCGCATCGTGAGAAAAGACGGCAGCGACCTGTGCGAGGCCGGAAGGGTGATCACCCTGGACATGACCTGCTTCCTGTGGGAAGGAGAGTATTATGTCAGCTGGTCCCAGAGAGAATTCAAACCCAAGGACCTGGGAGCATGGCTTTACATTGCAAAGTTGGATCCCGAGAAGCCCTGGATGTTAGCAAGCGCCCCTGTGGTGCTTTCCAAGCCGGACTACGGTTGGGGCAACAATCATACCTTTGTGGAGGAAGGACCCTTCGCGCTTCCGGTGGAAAACAAACTTTACCTGACCTTCTCGGCAGCAGCGGTGGACACTTCCTATGTAGTCAGCTACCTGGAGGCGGAACACGGAAAGGATATCCTGGATCCCGCAAACTGGCGTAAAAATAATTATCCCATCCTGACTTCCAGAAGCGTTGAGGGCGAATTCGGTACCGGACACAACGCTTATGTGGTGGATGAGGACGGCCTGATCTGGAATACCTATCATGCAAGACCAGGCGAAGAGGGTGTGCGCAGCAGCGGTATCCGCAGAGTGCATCTGGACATCGACGGCGCGCCTATGCTGGATGTGACGGAAGAGAAGGATCTGAAGGACGAATATCGAACAGTAAAAATGACAGTGATCATAGAATAGGGGAGGTTACTATGTTACAGAGAAAAATCACTTTGACTCCGGAGACAAGAGCAGAGTTCCACAATGCGGTGGATTTCTGCGTGGGAACCGGAAGAATGGGGCTGGCGCTCCATCAGGAATATATGGATCAGCTGAAGCTGGTGCAGGAGACCATCGGCTTTAAACATATCAGAGGCCATGGCCTGTTCTGCGATGATATGGCCATCTATCAGGAACTGTCGGACGGTACCGCAGAGTACAATTTCACGTATGTGGACAGAGTCATGGACGGATATCAGAGCGTGGGACTGCCGCCTTTCCTGGAGCTGGGCTTCATGCCTTATAAGCTGGCACGCGGCCCCCAGACAGTATTTTACTGGAAGGGCAACACCACTCCTCCCAAGGAGTACGAGCGCTGGAATGCCATGGTACAGGCGCTGCTTCGCCATTTTCTTGAGCGTTACGGCGAGGCTGAGGTACTGACCTGGCCCATCGAGGTCTGGAACGAGCCCAACCTGCCCGGATTCTGGGAGCATGCGGATATGCAGGAATATTTCAAGCTTTTCCGCAATACCTTTTATGCGATTAAGGAAGTAAACCCTAAGTTCCGCGTGGGCGGTCCTGCAGTCTGCGGCGGCAGCGATGAGATCTGGATCAAAGGTTTCATGCAGTTCTGCCACGACAACAGCATCCCCGTGGATTTTGTCACAAGACATCACTATACCACGGAGCTGCCTGAGGACGTGGGACACTACGGTTATCCAGAGTTGATGCAGGCGGAGGATGGTTTTGCAAACCTGCACACCACCAGAGAGATCATTGACAGTTTCGAGGAGTACAAGGGCTTAGAGATCCATATCACAGAGTTCAACTCTTCTTATATACCCAACGCACCCATTCACGATACCAACAGAAATGCAGCATTTCTGGCACAGCAGCTGTCCAGACTTGGTGAGGACAACGAGTCCTATTCCTACTGGACCTTCGGCGATGTATTTGAGGAGAGAGGTGTTCCCTTTACTCCTTTCCATGGAGGCTTCGGCCTGGTGGCAAACGGCTGTATCCCTAAGCCTACCTTCTGGACCTTTGCTTTCTTCAAGAAACTGAAGGAAAAAGAGGGCGTCTGCATCCATCGTGACAATAACAGCGTCGTGATGCGCTTAACTGACGGCAGCTACAGAGGTATCGCATGGAATATGACCAATACCCGCCGCGGATATGATTATGAACTGACTCTGGAGATGGCGGAGGCGCAGGAAGGCTGCCTGACCATGAAGATCGTAGATGAGGAGCATTGTAATCCTCTGAAGGTATGGCATGACCTGGGCGAGCCCGCAAATCCTACCGAGGAAGTGAATGCACTGCTTCGTCAGGCTGCACAGCCTTTTGTTCAGACCAGACATATCAAGCCTCAGAAGGGAAAAGTGGAGTGCAAGTTCCCTGTGGCAGAGAACGGAGTGGTCTATTTCGAGTGGAAGCCTGTGCAGATCGTGCCTGACAGAGGATATTCCTACGCACGTACCGAACAGCATCCCGATATCAACCCCATCACCAGAATGGATTTTCCCGATCCCGATGTGATCAGAGTGGATGATACTTATTATATGGTAAGTACCACCATGCACTTTATGCCCGGCTGCGAGATCCTACGTTCCTACGATCTGAGAAACTGGGAGCATTGTACCTATGTCTACGAGACCTTGGACGGTACCCCCGCGCAGAAGCTGGAAGGGGATGCGAATGTTTACGGCAAAGGCATGTGGGCCGCAAGTTTCCGCTACCATAAGGGTAAATTCTATATCTGCTTTGTGGCGAACGATACACAGAAGACCTACCTGTACACCGCAGAAGATATTCAGGGACCCTGGAAGAAGCAGAATATCGAGGGCTTCTACCATGATTGCTCCCTGCTTTTCGATGATGATGACAGAGTCTATATCGCTTACGGCAACAGACAGATCTATATCACAGAGTTAAATGAAGATCTGACCGCACCTAAGGAAGGCGGACTGCACAGACTGGCTGTCGTTGATACCACCGGCGCATGCCTTGGCTATGAGGGCACTCACCTTTACAAGATCAACGGCAAATACTACATGTTCTTCATTCATTCCCTGGCAGACAGGTGGTTCAGAGTGGAAAGCTGCTTTATGGCGGATTCTATCGACGGCGAGTTTACCGGCGGTGATGTCTTTGTGGATGACAGAGCATACTGCGGTTCCGGTGTGGCACAGGGTGCTATCGTGGATACACCCGAGGGCAACTGGTATGCGATCCTGTTCCAGGACAGCGGCGCAGTGGGCAGAATGCCTGTATTGCTTCCCGTGACCTGGGAGGGAGACAAGCCTGTATTCGGCGTGGACGGCAAAGTACCTGAAAAGTTTGAGATAAAGAGCACCCGCCCCGGCTATCAGTACAAGCCTCTGGTGGGCAGCGATAACTTCAAGGGAGAACTTCGCGACAGCTGGCAGTTCAACCATGAGCCCGACCTGAAACTGGTAGAGCATGACAAAGAAAAAGGAACCTGGAAGGTGACCACCGACAAGGTAGTAAAGGATCTGACCCAGGCTAAGAATACTTTGACCCAGAGAATGAGTTTCCCCGGCTGTGCGGCAAGCGTTCAGGTGGACGGCAGCAATTTGAAAGAGGGAGATTTTGCAGGCCTTTGTGCTTTGCAGGGGAAGTACGGCTTTATCGGATTGACCAGAAAGGAAGGAAAGCTGTATCTCACCGTCCATGGAAAGGATATGGAGAGAGAACCTCTGATGATCCCCATGGAGAAGGAGAGCATTCAGATCAAGCTGGCAGCCGACTTCGACCAGATGAAGGATACCTTAAGCTTCGCCTACAGAGACGGTTGGAGATGGACACCTTTGACCATCACCCTGAAGGTGTGCTTCAGACTGGATCACTTCACCGGATGCAGATTCGGTTTGTGCGTATATTCCGAGAAGGAAGCCGGCGGCAGCGCGGTATTCAGCAATTTCGAATATTTCGAGAGATAATGGTGCATTGATTGCTAAAAATGATGACGAAAACAGCGGGGACAGACCTTGTTCCCGCTGTTTTTAATGAAAAATTTATATATATAAGAAGAAACAGCTTTATTTTGTGCGTTTTGACCCCGGTTTTGGTGAAAATGACGAGAACTTTTTCCGATACGTGAACACTATGTACAAAAACAGAGCAAACAGTAAAGGAATTATAGCAAAGGTTGAGAAGCGACTTGACTATGTTTTGTGTAATATGCTATTATACATATGAGATTATGTGCCCTTAGTATGTGTATTTTGCAATTATTACTAGTTTGTGGAGGAAAGTATGAGAGACTCTGGTAGTAAAAAAGTAATTGTAGCAGCGGCTGTCATAGTGGTGATCGCATTAGTGATCATTCTGATGTCGTTGCGCGGCGTGGAAGATTACCACGACAAGTATGCGGGTGTGGACCTGACTAAGGATGTCCTTGGTATGGAAAAAGAAGGTACATACACCGGGTATCTGAGAGAGCACTCAGATGCCAATAATGCCGTTCAGAGCGTAGAAGTGGACCTGTCCAAGTATACCCCTAACGGATATGTAGAAATGAAGAAGAACTATGAAGGAGCAGAGAAGGCACTCTTCACAGATACCGGTTCCGAGGTAACTTTCGAAGTAAGTGTTCCTGCAGCAGGTTTTTATAATCTGTACGCAGAATATCTGATTCCTGAGTCCAGAGGTGTTGCAGCTGAAAGAAGCGTGCTGATCAACGGAGAGATCCCTTTTGAAGATGCACGTAACATCACCTTCAACAGAATTTGGACCGACGGCGGCGCAGTCAGAGTCGACAACCAGAAGAATGAGATCCGTCCCACTCAGAAGGAAGTTTTTGACTGGCAGGCAGGTTATTTCAGAGATGACAGAGGCTATGCAGATGAGCCTTACAAGTTCTATCTCGAAAAGGGCGAAAACAAGATCACCTTCGGTGCTGAGAACGAGCCTATGGTATTCAAGAAGCTGGTTGTAAGCGCTGTAGAAAAGCTTGACACATATGAAGAATATATCTCAAAGCATCATGAAGCAGAGGGTTCTGCTGCAGCTAAGGGCTACAAATTGACGGTTCAGGGTGAGGACAGTACTTTCCGTTCTGAATCTTCCTTATATGCAAAATACGACAGATCTTCACCTACTACCGTACCTAACAGTGTAACACATACTGTTCTGAACTACGTTGGTGGTGAGGCATGGAGAAGCTCCGGTCAGTGGATCGAGTGGGATTTCGAAGTGCCTGAAAATGGATATTATAATATCACGATCAAGGGCAAACAGAACTATTCTCGTGGTGTCGTTTCCAACCGTACCATCTACATCGATGGCGAGATTCCTTTCAAGGAGTTGAAGGAAGTTGGATTCAACTACAAGAATGACTGGGAGTGCAAGACCCTGGGCAACGAGGATGGAGCTTATAACTTCTATCTGACTGCCGGAACACATACTATTAGAATGGAAGCTTCCCTGGGTGGTCTCGGACCTATCCTTCAGGAGCTGGAAGACAGCACATTCAGATTGAACCAGATCTACAGAAAGATCCTTGTATATACCGGTGCATCACCTGATATCTACAGAGACTATCGTATTGATAAGGTTTATCCCGAGATCATACAGGCAATGGATCTGGAAGCAAAGAGATTGTACAAGATCGTTGATGACACTGTAGCATACAGTGGACAGAAGGCTGACAACATCGCAACCGCACAGACTGTAGCTCAGCAGCTGGAGCGTTTCTGCGAGAAGCCCAACAAAATTACAGTTGAATTTATTACCTTTAAGGATAACATCACTTCCCTTGGTACAGCAGCTCTGAATATGAGTGAGACCAAGCTGGATGTTGACTACATCGTAGTCAGCGGTACCGATGCAAAGGTTAAGAAGGACAAGGCTAATGTATTCACAAAGCTTTGGCACGAGCTTAAGTCCTTCGTTGTATCCTTCTTCGTAGATTACAACTCTGTTGGTGACGTTTACGATGATGATGCAACCGGTATCGTTAAGGTATGGGTTACAACCGGTCGTGACCAGGGTACTATCCTGAAAGCAATGGTTGACGATGACTTCACACCTAACACCGGCATTCCTGTTAACGTTGAGATCGTACAGGCAGGTGCACTTTTGAATGCGGTACTTGCAGGACGCGGACCTAACGTAGCATTGTCCGTAGGTGCTGATATCCCTGTTAACTATGCACTTCGTCATGCATCTGTTGACATTACTCAGTTCCCTGATTACAAAGAAGTTCTTTCTCATTATACAGAGAGCTCCTACGAGCAGTACAAGTTGTATGATGATGACGGTACCGTTCATGTATACGGTATTCCCGAGACCCAGACCTTCAACGTAATGTTCTATCGTAAGGACATCATGGAAGAGCTTGGACTGAAGATCCCTAACACCTGGAAGGAACTCGTTGAGATCCTGCCTACCATTCAGGGTCACAACCTTTCCGTAGGTCTTCCTACCGCAGCAGGTTCCAACGGTGCTGCAGCAGCAAGTACTTCCGTAGCAAGTAACAACCCCGACCTTTCCATGTACTTCGCACTTCTGTATCAGAACGGCGGTGACATGTACAACGTGAGAGGAACCAAGACACGAGTAGACGATGAAGCAGGTATCAAGGCATTCGATGATTATGTAAGATACTTCAACGACTACGGTCTTCCTACTATCTATGACTTTGTAAGCCGTTTCCGTTCCGGTGAGATGCCTCTTGGTATTCAGGCATACTCCACCTACAACACCTTGATGGTATCCGCACCTGAGATCAGAGGCCTTTGGGACTTCACATTGATCCCCGGTACTATGGTTACCGACGAGAACGGTAATGAATATCTTGACAGACGTGCATTCATCACCGGTAGCGCGACCATCATGATCGAGTCCGATGACGAGACAGTCAAGAAGAACTCCTGGGAGTTCATGAAGTGGTGGGCAAATGCAGATACTCAGGTTCGTTTCGGCCGTGAGATCGAGGCACTGCTCGGATCTTCCGCACGTTATGCAACTGCTAACAAAGATGCATTCTCTCAGTTGTCCTGGAGTTATGATGACATTCAGATCCTGAGTGCTCAGTGGGATCAGACAGTCGGCATCAGAGAAGTACCCGGCGGATACTACACCGGCCGTCACATCGCTAATGCAATCAGAAAGGTTCTGAACGACAAAGATGATACCCGTGAGACCATCATTGACTACTCTATCAAGATTGAAGAAGAGATCACAAAGAAGCGTATCGAATTCGGTATGTCATTAGATTAGGGGAGTGAACAATGAAAGAATTTTTTAGCAAATACATTGCCCTGCGCAAACACAATGCGCAGGTAGCAATCAAAAAAGCAAAGAGAAGTAAGATGTGTTACGCATTCCTTGCTCCTTTCGCAATTCTGTTCTTTGCGTTTTACGTATTGCCGGTTATCACCTCCATTTACTTCAGCTTTACCTATTACAACATTTTGGAGAGCCCCAGATTTATCGGCCTGAACAACTACATTAACCTGATCCTTCAGGATGATGTATTCCTGATCGGTGTCAAGAACACCTTCATGATCGCAGTCATCACCGGACCTTTAGGATATATCGCATCCTTCCTGTTCGCTTGGCTGATCAACGAGCTTCCCAGATGGATCCGTTCCGTAGCCGTTATCATTTTCTACGCACCTTCCATCGCAGGTACCTGTTACATGATCTTCTCCATGTTCTTTAGAGGAGATGCTTACGGTATCGTAAATAACAAATTGATGGAGATCGGTATTATCGATACTCCTATCATGTGGCTCATCACTCCTAAGTATATGCTTCCCGTGTGTATGCTGGTTATCCTGTGGATGTCCCTTGGTACAGGTTTCCTTTCCTTCGTTGCAGGTCTGCAGGGTATTGACAGATCTCAGTACGAAGCAGGTTACATGGACGGTATCAAGAACAGATGGCAGGAGCTTTGGTACATCACCCTTCCCGGCATGAGACCTATGCTGATGTTCGGTGCGGTTATGTCCATCACCCAGTCCTTCGGTGTCTGCGACGTTACCATGCAGCTGTGTGGTTACCCCAGTACCGACTATGCAGCACGAACCATCGTAACTCACCTGTTCGACTACGGTTACACCCGATTCGACATGGGTTATGCATGTGCGATCGCAACAATTCTGTTCTTAATGATGATTTTATGTAACAAAGCAATTCAAAGTCTGTTGAGAAGAGTAGGAACCTGATATGAGCAAAAAGATAAAAGAAGTAAAAGAAAAAGAATATCACAAGAAGCTTATAAAGAGAAGAAAGCCCAACAGATCAATTGCCGGCGACATACTCCTTTATATCTTCCTCGCGTTTGTAGCGTTTATCATGGCAGTGCCTATCATTTATGCTGTCAGTAACGCATTGAAGCCTCTGGACGAGCTGTTCAAGTTCCCTCCCAGACTGCTTCCTCTGAATCCGACCACTGATAACTTCTCGGATTTGTTTGTAACTATGGGTAAGTCCTGGGTATCCTTTACCAGATACCTGTTCAACACCGTATTCATTACCTTCGTTGGTACAGCAGGACACCTTCTTGTAGCTTCCATGGGTGCATTCGTACTTGCAAAGTATGAGTTCCCCGGAGCACCGCTTTTCTTTAAAATTGTAACCGTAGCAATGATGTTCACAGGTTATGTTACCGCAATTCCTAACTACCTGATCCTGAACAAACTGGGTTGGATCGATACCTACTGGGCAATCATCATTCCCGCGATCGCATCCCCTATGGGTCTCTTCCTGATGAAGCAGTTCATGGAAGGTCTTCCTACCTCCCTGATCGAGGCTGCTAAGATCGACGGCGCTACCGAGTGGAGAGTATTCAGACAGATCGTTCTGCCTAACGTTAAGCCCGCTTGGATGACACTGATCATCTTCTCTGTACAGAGACTTTGGAATGACCCGGCTGCTACATTTATCTACTCCGAGGAAAAGAAGACACTGGTATATGCCATGAGCCAGATCCAGGGCGGTGGTATTGCAAGAACCGGTCAGGGTGCAGCCGTTATGGTAGTTATGATGGTTGTTCCTATTTCCATCTTCATCTTCTCCGAGAGCCAGATCCTTGAAACAATGGCAAGCTCCGGCTTGAAAGATTAATGTGAGCGAGGTGACATATGAAAAGAATATTTAAAGGAATTGCTGCATTGTCACTGGCTGCAACAGTATTCGCAACAAGCGCTGTTACGACCAATGCAATGAATGACAGCTACACCTACAATTACGATTATTGGGGAGATGTTCAGGCATCACCTGACTTCTACACTGTTAGAAGAGTATTCAACCATCAGGAGCTCGGTCTGCAGGACAGAATGAAGAACCCCCAGGGCATGTTCGCCATCGGCAATAAGCTGTATGTCTGTGATACCGGTAACAACCGTATCATCGAGATGATGGCAGGCGAGAACGAAAGCCTTTCTGTAGTAAAAACTTTTGATTCCATCAAGGGCGATGTTGAGATCAAGGAACTGAACACTCCTACCGATATCGCGATCTCCGAGGATGGAAACATCTTCATCGCAGATAAGGGTAACGCAAGAATCCTGAAGCTGGATGAGAACCTGAATTACCTGATGCAGTTCGATGTTCCTGTTGACTCTACACTGGATCCTAACATGATCTTCCAGCCCAGCAAGATCGCAGTAGATACCGCAGAGCGTGTATACTGTGTTGCAACCGGTATCAACAAGGGTCTTGTAAAATATGAGAGCGACGGCGTGTTCTCCGGATTCGTTGGAGCTGCTGAAGTAGCATTCGACTGGACAGATTACATCTGGAAGAAATTCGCAACTCAGGCACAGAGAGAGAAGATGGAAGACTTCGTTCCTACCGAGTATGAAAATCTCTACATGGATTACGAAGGATTCATCTACGTAGTAAACGGTAACTCCAGTGCAGAAGACCTGAAGGCTGAGAAAGCCAAGGCTGTTAAGAAACTGAACCTGATGGGTAGCGATATCCTGGTACAGAACGGTGAGTATCCTGTATACGGTGACCTGTACATGGGTAACGGTGGTGGACACGAAGGTCCTTCCCGTTTCACCGATGTTACTTGTCTGGAAAACGACATTTATATGTGCCTCGACAGAAACCGTGGACGTGTCTTCGGTTACGATGATCAGGGTAACATGATGTTCGCATTCGGTGGTAACGGTAACATGGATGGTTACTTCCGTTATCCTACCGCTATCGAGCATATCGGTCATGACCTGTATGTGCTGGATTCTCAGGACTGTAGTATTACAATGTTCGTTCCTACCGATTTCGGTAATACCGTATATGAGGCGATCGAGCAGTTTGACCTCGGTAACTATGACAGATCCGGTGAATGCTGGCAGAAGGCAATGGACTTAAACGGTAACTACAATCAGGCTTACATCGGCTTGGGACGTGCTCACCTGAGACAGGAAGAGTACGGCGACGCTCTTGAATACTTCGAACTGAAGTATGATGCAGAGAACTACTCCAAAGCCTATAAGCAGTACCGTAAAGGCTGGGTTCAGGATAATATAGGAATCATCATCGTAGTGCTTTTACTGTTGATACTGGTTCCCAACGGAATCGGTCGTGTAAAGCAGATCAAGCATGAGATCGAAACAGCAGATATCTTTAAAGTAGACTAAGGGGAGGCAGTTATGAATAGAGAATCACTTCAGAATTATTGGAAGTCTTTGAAGTTTGCATTGTACTGCATGACCCATCCCCTGGATGGCTTCTGGGACCTGACTCATGAGAAGAAAGGTACTTACGCAGCCGCAAACACAATCCTTGCTCTGACACTTATCATCAGAGTAGCAAAGCTTCGTTTTACAAGCTTCATTTTCAACGATGTATACTGGGAAGACCTGAACATCTTCCTGTATATGGGTAGTATCCTTTTCCCTTTGATCCTTTGGGTAGTAGGTAACTGGGCACTGACAACATTGTTCGATGGTAAAGGCCGTTTGGGTCAGGTTTATATCGCAACCTGTTACGGACTTACTCCTTATCCTTTGATTCAGTTCTTCCTGATGCCTTTCAGTAATGTGGTAACAGTTGATGAAAAGGAATTCTACGGTGTAATCAGCGCAGCTTCCCTGGTATTCTGCGGATTGCTGATCGTAGCAGCTATGGGACAGATTCATGAGTTCTCCTTTGGTAAGAACATTCTGTTCACTATCGCAACCTTGTTTGCAATGCTGGTTATGATCTTCATCCTGATGCTGTTCTTCAGTATGATTTCACAGGGTATTGCATACTTTATCTCTTTGGCCAAGGAATTGTTATTCCGACTATAGTGTAATAAGTATAGAAAACGGTTAAATAGAGGACAGGAGAAACAATGAAAAAAGAAAAATCATACAAAGCAGTGCTTATACGTAATACGATCATTGATGCTATAAAGCACTTAGCATTTCCCGTGATTTTGGCTGCGATCATCTTCGTAGGTGTATATGCTGTCTTGAACTACACCAAGCCCGAAGAAAAAGAAGAACTGGTACACGTAGACGTGTATGAGGGAACGCAGGACCCCATCATCATCGAGAACAATGACCTGAAATTGACAATGGATCCTTTGACCACCCAGTTTACGATCCTTGTAAAATCTACCGGTGCAGAATGGACTTCCAGCCCTGTTGGCGCAGCTGAGAACACCAGCGTACTTCCTGCTGAGAGAGACAGACTTCTTTCCGCAGTGCTGATGACCTACAGTATCGAGTCCGGTCTGGAGACAGAATACAGCACCAACAAGTACAGTATTGCTAACAAACTGTACGAGATCGAATATGATGCAGACCACATCAGAGTAAATTACTCCATCGGTGACGTAGAGAAGGAATACATCCTCCCTCCCGTTATCCTTGCTGAGGAATTCGAAGAGTGGCTTACCAAGTTCGAAAAGAGAGATTTAAATACTGTTGATGAGTTCTACAAAAAGTACGATATCAACAAACTCAGCAAGAAAGATGCTGCTATCAAGGATGAACTCCTTGAGAAGTATCCTATCATGGCCGACGAAGTTATCTATGTTCTGATGGATGCTGCAAACGGCAACATGAAGAAGGAAATGGAAAGAATCTTTGCTGATGCAGGATATACCGACGAAGATTATCAGAGACATAAGGAAATGATGAATGCAGAAAGAACCTCTGATAAGCCTATCTTCAAGGTAAGCATCGACTATCGTTTGGACGGTAAGGATCTGATCGCTACCGTTCCTATGAACAGCCTTGGATACAAGGATGAATTTCCTATGTCTACCGTTACTGTGCTTCCTTACTTCGGAGCAGGCGGCGCTGAGGACGAAGGATTTATGGTAGTTCCTTCCGGCGGCGGCGGAGTGATCAAGTTCAACAACGGTAAGACCATGCAGAATGCATATTCCGCTAAGGTCTATGGTTGGGACTATGTACAGACCCGTACCGCAGTTGTTCATGACCCTGTTACAACTTATGGTGTATATGGTATCGCAAAGGGTGACAACTCCTTCCTTTGTGTAATGGAAGAGGGTTCCTCTTATGCAACCGTACAGGCTGATATCGGTGGTAAGAACCATCCTTACAACTTTGTAAACACCAAGTACGAAGTATGTTCCAAGGAAAGATATGACCTGGGCGACCAGGCAAGCTTGGATGTATATGTATTCCTTCCCGAGCTTCCCGATGAGAACTACGTACAGAGATATACCTTTATCGATTCCGCAGATTACAATGATATGGCTAAGACCTATCAGACCTATCTTGCAAAGAAGTACGGCAACGTACTTACCGCAAACAACGACAGCAGCACTCCCGTTGCAATCGAGATCGTTGGCGCAGTAGATAAGGTAAAGCAGATCCTGGGTGTTCCCGTATCCAGACCCCTTCCTCTGACCACTTTCAAAGAGGCAGAAGGAATCATCAATCAGCTGAAGTCTGAAGGCATGGATAACATGTCCGTAAAACTTTCCGGTTGGTGTAACGGTGGTGAGAACCAGAAGATCCTGAAGAAGGTTAAGCCTGTTTCTTCTCTGGGCGGCAAGTCCGGACTTGAAAAGCTGATCGCAACCGCTAACAGCCTTGGCGTAGACCTGTATCTCGACGGTGTAACCACTTATGAGTACAACAGTAATATCCTTGACGGCTTCAGCTCCTTCACCGATGCAGCTAAGAAGCTGAGTAAGGAAAGAGCAGAGCAGTACAAGTACAGCGCAATCACTTATGCAGCAAGAGAGAACTGGAAGAGCTATTATCTGCTTCACACCAGTGTTGCTATGAACATGATGGACAATCTTGCAGCTGCAGCAGACAAATACAACACTCAGATCTCCTTCCGTGAAGTTGGTATGGATCTTGCCAGCGACTTCTACAGAAAGGATACAAGATCCAGAGAATCCGTAATGAACGAACAGGTAGCTAAGCTGAAGGAGATGTCCGCAAGCAAGAAGCTGATGATCAATCAGGGTAACTCTTACGCAGTTCCTTATGCAACCTTTGTTACCAATATGGATCTTCGTGGAAGCGAATACTCCATCATTGATGAGTATGTTCCTTTCTACCAGATGGCTATTCACGGCCTGATCAACTACACCGGTTTCCCTATCAACATCTGTGGTAACGAAGAGGATCAGATCCTCTACTCTGCAGAGTACGGTGCAGGCCTCATGTTCACATTGATGGATGAATCTTCCTTCTCACTGCAGAAGACTCTGTACACAGAGTACTATGGTTCTGAAATGGATGCATGGCATGACAGAATGATGAATATTTACAACAGATACAATTCCGAACTTGGTCACATCTTCAACCAGAAGATGGTAAAGCACGAGAATCTCACCGAAGAGTTGGCACGTACA
>JAKSRX010000023.1 GCA_024403365.1 Acetatifactor sp.
CAAAGTCCGTGACTGTGGAAGAGGTTCGCGCTTACTACGCAGAGTATTATAAGGGCGAGGCTTTCATCAAAGTGGCTGATGCCGAGGATGAAGTAGCAGCTACCGGCTTTATCGCAGGTAATGGTCTGTCCGGTTGGGACGGCCTGAAGATCTATGTGACCGGTAACGAGGACCGCATCGTTGTGACTGCACAGTTCGACAACCTGGGTAAAGGTGCTTCCGGCGCAGCGATCCAGTGCATGAATATCGTTATGGGCTGCGACGAGACCAAGGGTCTTGATCTGTAATACGTTCTATTTTGGCTCTCTGCCTTGTGGCGGAGAGCTTTTTTTGTTATAATGAATTGATTTTATCGTTCGATCACAGAAGAGTGGAAATGTGAGGAAGAAATGAAGTTTATCATAGCCATTGCGGACCGCAAAGTAGAAATAGATGCTATGTATGAAAGCACAAGGGAGTATTGTAAGAACTATCTGTCCGAAGGAACACCGGATGTGACTATTTGGGTGACGGAGGAAGAGATCGCTTACGAGAGAGAGAAGACGAAGCGGGAAGCAGAATTGGAAGGGCATCCTTTCAGAGATTTTTCGAATCAATATTATGAGACACTGGCAGTATATCGCAAACTGGTGGTGGAACTGCTTGCATATGACACGATGTTGATGCACGGCTCTGTGATCGCAGTAGACGGAATCGGATATCTCTTCACTGCAAAGAGTGGTACCGGTAAGAGTACCCACACCAGATTGTGGCGAGAGTATTTTGGGGACAGAGCAGTCATGATCAATGATGATAAGCCGCTGCTTCGAGTGACAGAGGAGGGCGTATATGCTTACGGAACGCCCTGGGACGGAAAGCATCACCTGAGCACCAATACCGTTGTACCTTTGAAAGCGATCTGTATTTTAGAGCGTAGCGAGACGAATCAGATTCAGAAGATCACGCCGATCAAAGCATTTCCTATGCTGATGCAGCAGTGTTATCGCCCCAAGGAGGCAGATAAGCTGCAGGCAACTCTGACGCTGATAGAAAAGATAATTAAAACCGTAGGACTGTATCGTCTCGGATGCAATATGGATCCGGAAGCAGTGAAAGTGTCTTACGAAGGAATGAATCAATAACCGATACAAGAGAGGTTTTTCGTGAAAAAGAAGGAATCTGCCGGTTCCACATTGCTTTGGTTGAGCAAGGTGGCCGGGAAAGCGAAACTTCATATTTTGATCTTATTGCTGATACAGGCGATCCTGGCGATCTGCGGCGTGGCTTATGCCATGCTTCTGCGCCGTATCATCAATACGGCGGTGGCGGGAGACCGCAATGCATTCTTCATTGCAATCGGTAGTTTTGCTGCACTGATCATGTCTCAGATAGTGCTGCGTGCTCTGAACCGTTTCCTGGAGGAGAATACGAGATCTACGCTGGAAAACCGTTTCAAGAGTAGACTTTTTCAGGCACTGCTGACCAAGGATTATCAGGCTGTAGCAGGAACCCATTCCGGAGAATGGATGAATCGTCTGACCTCCGATACCGTAGTGGTTGCGGATGGCCTGCAGGCGATCCTGCCCGGCGTTACGGGTATGACGGTGAAAATGCTTGGAGCGACTATCGCGATCATATGGCTGGAACCCAGATTTTTATACATTCTGGTACCCGGCGGTATTCTGATGATCCTGATTTCTTATCTGTTCAGACGATCCCTCAAGAGATTGCACAGAAATATTCAGGAAGCGGATGGTAAACTGCGCGTTCACATGTCGGAACGACTGAGCAGTATGGTCGTGATCCGTTCTTTCTCACAGGAGAAAAATACGGTAGAACAGGCCGATGAATTGATGGCAAATCATAAGGAGAAACGAATTCAGAGAAATCATTTCTCCAACATCTGCAATATAGCTTTCAGTTTTGTGATGGATGCCGTATATGTGCTGGGTGCATTTTTCTGCGGATACAACTTGCTGCAGGGAAGTATGTCTTATGGAGATCTCATGGCGATCCTGCAGCTGGTTGCGCAGATCCAGAATCCCTTTGCAAGTATCACAGGATATCTGCCTAAGTTTTATGCTATGCTGGCCAGCGCGGAGCGACTTATGGAGGCGGAACTTTTTGCGGATGACAGAACAGATGAGCAGACAGAGGCTGAGAGACGCCGGTTTTATGATGAGAAGTTTGTCAGTGTAGGTCTGAGAGATGCATCCTTTACCTATCGTCCTCTGGCTTCGGAAGAGCCTGAGACCATGGGAACGGTTGCACTGACGAATTTAAATATCGAGGTCGGCAAGGGTGAATATGTTGCTTTTACCGGTCCATCCGGCTGCGGAAAGAGTACGGCCATGAAACTTTTGATGGCATTGTATTCATTGGACAGTGGTGAGCAGTATCTGAAGACCGTGGACGGTGAGATGCCTTTGAGGGGAAATGTGAGAGGCCTTTTTGCCTACGTGCCCCAGGGCAATCAGCTGTTATCCGGAAGCATTCGTGAGATCATTGCTTTCGGTGACAGAGAGAAGATGCAGCAGGAAGAAAAATTGCAGGAAGCACTGCGCATAGCCTGTGCGGAGGAATTTGTACAGAACCTGGAAAAGGGACTGGACACTGTGTTGGGAGAGAGAGGAACCGGTCTTTCGGAAGGCCAGATGCAGCGTATTGCCATTGCCCGCGCAATCTTCTCAGAGCATCCCATCCTGCTTTTGGACGAGGCTACCAGTTCACTGGATGAGGCGACAGAGCAGGCAGTGCTTGCAAATCTGCGCCGGATGACGGATCGCACCGTAATGATCGTGACGCATCGCCCTGCAGTGTTGACGATCTGTGATAAAGAGATATCCTTCGGGAAGAAATAAGTACCTATTTGGAGAAGTTGATGGAAAAGAATTTTTTACCGGTTACAAGAGAAGAGATGCTGGCGAGAGGTTGGGAACAGCCTGACTTTGTCTTCGTATTCGGAGATGCTTATGTGGACCATTCTTCCTTTGGCCCCGCCATCATCAGCAGAATATTGGAGGCCCATGGCTATAAGGTGGCTATGATCTCCCAGCCGGATTGGAAGGACGAGGAGAGCATTGCTGTGTTTGGTGAGCCCAGACTGGCTTTTCTGGTCAGTGCCGGCAATATGGATTCCATGGTGAACCATTATACGGTCAATAAACGTCATCGTACCATGGATGCTTACACACCGGGCGGCAAGACCGGAAAGAGACCGGACTATGCAACCATTGTCTATTGTAATCTGATCAAGAAGAAATATAAAAAGAAACCTATCCTGATCGGCGGTATCGAGGCCAGCCTCAGACGTCTGGCACATTATGACTACTGGTCGGATAAATTAAAGCACTCCATTCTGATGGATTCCGGCGCGGATATTTTGATGTATGGTATGGGTGAACTTTCCATCGTGGCTTTGGCGGATGCATTGGACAGCGGCATGAATGTGGAAGATATCACCTATGTGCCCGGAACGGTGTACAAGGCAAAGGAGATCGACCATCTGCTTCGCGGAGAAGGGCTGCGTAAGGCCATCGAACTGCCTACCTTCGAGGAATTGACCGCAGATAAGTTGAATTATGCAAAGAGTTTCAATATTCAGTATCGCAACACGGATTTTGCTACCGCTAATATTTTGATCGAGAAGTACGGCGAGAAGCGATACATTGTACAGAATCCGCCTTCCAGACCCCTTACGACCCAGGAACTTGACGATGTGTATGAACTCCCTTATATGAATACTTATCATCCTTCTTATGAGAAGGAGGGCGGTGTTTCGGCGATCTCGGAGATCAAGTTTTCCCTGACCAGCAACCGAGGCTGCTTCGGCGGCTGTAGTTTCTGCGCACTTACTTTCCATCAGGGAAGAGTGGTACAGGTCAGAAGTCATGAGTCTCTGATCCGAGAGGCTACGGAGATGACCAAACAGCCTGATTTCAAGGGTTATATCCATGATGTGGGCGGCCCTACGGCGAACTTCAGACGCCCCGCCTGCGACAAGCAGATGGAACATGGTGCCTGCACCAACAAGCAGTGCCTGTATCCGGAGGTCTGCAAGAATATGAAGGTAGACCATAAGGATTACATCGCTTTGCTTCGAAAACTGCGTGCGCTGCCCGGAGTGAAGAAGGTATTCATTCGTTCCGGTATTCGTTACGATTACGTCCTGGCAGATAAGGATGATTCCTTCCTGAGGGAACTTTCCAAGTATCACATCAGCGGTCAGTTGCGTGTGGCACCGGAACATGTGACGGATCATGTGCTTGATCTCATGGGTAAACCCAGAGCAGAGGTCTACGAACGCTTTGTTAAGCAGTTCAAAAAGGTCAACGATGAGTTGAAACTGAAGCAGTATGTGGTACCTTACCTGATCTCATCCCATCCGGGATCGGATCTGAAGGATGCCATCGCTCTGGCGGAGAGTGTCAGAGATATGGGTTATATGCCGGAGCAGGTACAGGATTTCTATCCCACCCCTTCCACCATCAGCACCTGTATGTACTACTGTGGCGTGGATCCCCGCAATATGAAACCGGTGCACGTCACCAGATCACCTCATGAGAAAGCGATGCAGAGAGCTCTGATCCAGTACAGACTGCCCGAGAACTACAATCTGGTAAAGGAGGCCCTCTTAAAAGAAGGAAGAGGAGACCTGATCGGTTTTGGGCCCGGCTGCCTGATCCCTCCCAGACCTATGGCTGTAAAGGATAACAGACACAAGGATGCAGAGAGGAAGGAGCATAAAGACAATAAGCCTGTGAAGGGCAAAAAGGACAATAGAAACGGCAGACCGGAGAGAAAAGACGGTCGCCCGAAGAAAGGAAAACGCTAGAACTACGGTTTTAGCGTTTTTTTCTTTTGGTTTGCATCAATTTTTTCTTGTGCTTTATCACTTTACTATGATATAATGCTAAAGAATTTTTGGAAAATGCCCTGAATGGCAGGGTGGTTTCTAAAATGAGAGGAGAATATTATGTTAAACACGATCAATTTCTGTATTGTTGCAGCAATCGTGCTGTATCTGGTCATCATGCTGGGTATCGGTTATGTATTCAGCAAGAAGAACGAAAGTGCTTCCGACTTCTATCTGGGCGGACGTAAGATCGGACCTTTGGTTACCGCAATGAGCGCCGAGGCATCCGATATGTCCAGCTGGCTGCTGATGGGTCTTCCCGGAGTAGCTTATCTGTCCGGTGTCTGCGATGCATTCTGGACCGCTATCGGTCTTGCCATCGGAACCTGGGTGAACTGGTTGGTAGTTGCTCGTCGCCTTCGTCGTTACTCCAGCAACATCGACGCTATCACTGTTCCTGATTTCTTTTCCAAGAGATATCATGATAATACCAAACTGCTGAATCTGATCGCAGCATTGGTCATCATCATTTTCTTCATCCCTTATACCGCATCCGGTTTCGCAGCCTGCGGTAAGCTGTTCAACAGCTTGTTCGGTGTAAATTATCAGGTAGCAATGATCGCTTCCGCACTGGTTATCCTGTGCTACACCGTAATGGGTGGTTTCAGTGCCGTATCTACCACAGACCTGATCCAGAGCTGTGTTATGACCATCGCACTGGTTGTGGTTCTTGGTTTCGGTATTTCTTCCGCTGGTGGTTGGGGCGCAGTTGTTTCCAATGCACAGGCACTTCCCGGATATCTTTCCGTAACTGCTATGCATGACAGAGCAACAGGAGGTGCCGCTTCCTATGGCTTTATCACCATCATCTCCACCATGGCATGGGGCCTCGGATACTTCGGTATGCCTCACATCCTTCTTAGATTCATGGCGATCAAGGATGAGAAGAAGCTGGTTCTTTCCAGACGTATCGCTTCCATCTGGGTCGTTATCGCTATGAGCGTAGCAATCATCATCGGTCTCGTAGGTTACGGTATGACCAAGGCAGGTGCTCTTGAGTTCCTGGAGGGTAGTGCAAGTGAGACCGTTATCGTTAAGATTGCAGGTCTGATCAGCCAGAAGGGTATCTTCGCTGCAATCGTTGCAGGTGTTATCCTGGCAGGTATTCTTGCAGCTACCATGTCTACCTCTGACAGCCAGATGCTGGCAGCAGCATCCAGTGTAAGCCAGAATATCGTAACTGACTTCTTCAAGGTAAAGATGACAGAGAAGCAGAGCCTTCGCGTTGCTCGTCTTACCATCGTAGTGATCAGCGTGATCGCAGTACTGCTTGCTAACGATCCTAACTCCAGCGTATTCGGTATCGTATCCTTCGCTTGGGCAGGATTCGGCGGCGCATTCGGTGCGGTTATGCTCTGCGCACTGTTCTGGAAGCGTTCCAATACTGCAGGTGCTCTGGCAGGTATGATCGCCGGAGGTGCTACCGTATTCATCTGGAAGTACCTGGTTCGTCCTATCGGCGGTGCATGGAACATTTACGAGCTGCTTCCCGCATTCATCGTAAGCTTGATCGCAGTAGTTGTTGTCAGCCTGCTGACCAAGGCTCCCGACGAGTCTGTAGTTGCTGAATTCGAGGCTGCTAAGCAGAAATAAGTATCATAGAGAATCATTTGCCCCCTGCAGGATCTGCAGGGGGTTTTTGTAAGAAATATATTGATAAATAAATAACAAGCGAGTATAATTGGCGCAAACAACCGAAATAAATTCGGCCGTGACTCTTGAGAGCATGGACCGGGAAAAGAGGGTAAGATGAATAAATTCAAAGCGTTTCTTCAGAGAAAGAATATCGTTTTCTCCGCTAAGAGATACGGTATCGATGCATTGGGTGCTATGGCACAGGGACTTTTCTGTTCCCTGCTGATCGGAACCATCATCAAGACCATCGGACAGCAGGCAGGTATTCAGATGCTTGTGGATGTAGGAGTATATGCGATGGCAGTGTCCGGCCCGGCTATGGCGGTAGCCATCGGTCGTGCTTTGCAGGCAGATCCCATGGTATTGTATTCTCTGGCAGCAGTAGGCTGGGCAGCAAATGCGGAAGGCGGCGCAGGCGGTCCTTTGGCAGTCCTTCTGATCGCGATCATTGCCGCAGAGTTTGGTAAAGCAGTCTCTAAAGAAACAAAGGTCGATATATTAGTTACTCCCGCAGTTACGATCCTGATCGGTGTAGGTCTTGCAAAACTGATCGCGCCTCCCATCGGAAGCGCAGCAGGTGCTTTCGGTATTCTGATCGATAATGCGACCAAACTGCAGCCTTTCTGGATGGGTATCGTGGTGTCGGTACTGGTAGGTATCGCCCTGACACTTCCCATTTCCTCCGCAGCGATCTGTTCCGTGCTGGGTCTGACCGGACTTGCAGGCGGAGCGGCTCTGGCCGGATGTTGTGCACAGATGGTAGGTTTCGCAGTGATGTCCTTCAAGGAAAACAAATGGGGCGGTCTGGTATCTCAGGGCCTGGGTACTTCCATGCTGCAGATGCCTAATATCGTTAAGAATCCTCGTGTATGGATCGCACCTATCGTGGCATCAGCTATCACCGGTCCCATTGCGACCTGTCTCTTCGGATTGGAGATGAACGGTGCGCCTATCAATTCCGGTATGGGTACTTGCGGAATGTGTGGCCCTATCGGAGCCATCACGGGCTGGGTCGCTCCCGTAGAGGCAGCAACAGCCAAGGGCGCGGCAGCCATCACCCCCGGCGTTTTCGAATGGATCGGTTTGGTGCTTGTATGTATCGTGCTTCCCGCAGTGATCGCACCCCTGGTAAATATGGGCTGCAAGAAGCTCGGCTGGGTCAAAGAAGGAGATTTGAAGTTATAAGAAGCAGAGGCATCCGAAAGGGTGCCTCGTTTTAGCAGATGGAGAGAAGACAGTGAAAAGAAAAGTTCCCCTATTTGGTATGTTCATAATGTGTCTGATACTTACAGCCTGCGGCCAGGATGCGGAGCCGGTGTCTATGTCGGTGGAAACGATAGCTGTGGACATAAGTATGGAACGGTCAGAGAGCAGGGAAGACTCTGAGCCTTTTGAGGAGAGCGAAGTCGAGGAGAGCGCTGCTTTGAAAGAAAGTTCTGAAGCGGAGGAAATGGCAGAGCCTTATGACTTTACTTTGTGTTTTGCCGGAGATATCAACCTGCACGAGGGTTGGTGTACCGCTCTGTATATGAAGCGCCAGGAGAACGGCATCTATGACTGTATTTCCCCGGAGCTGATCGAGGCTATGAATGCAGCGGATGTGATGTGCCTCAATAATGAATTTACCTACAGCCGCAGGGGAACTCCGACGGAAGGTAAGGCATTTCACTTTCGTGCCTACCCGGAGCGGGTGGAGGTGCTGGAACAGTTAGGTGTCGATGTGGTGACTCTTGCAAATAATCATGTGTATGACTATGGCAAGGATGCTTTTCTAGATACCTTGGATACACTGGAACAGGCGCAGATCGGTTATTTCGGTGCAGGTCGTAACTTGGAGGAAAGCATGCAGCCTCTGTATGTGGAATTGCAGGGCAAGACCATTGCCTTTGTGGGAGCCTCCAGAGCGGAGAAAAATAAGAAGACACCCCAGGCGACGGAGACAGAACCCGGTATCTTGCGGTGTTATGATACGGAGCTTTTCCTTAAGGTCATCGCTGAGGCCAGGGAGCATGCGGATTTTGTGGTAGCCTTTGTACATTGGGGAACCGAGAATACCTGGAAACTGGAACAGGTGCAGATCGATACCGGCAAGGACTATCTGGATGCCGGCGCAGATGCGGTCATCGGAGCCCATTCTCATTGCCTGCAGGGGATGGAATATTACAACGGAAAGCCCATCATCTACAGTCTTGGCAATTACTGGTTCAACGAGAAGACTCTGGATACCATGCTGCTGCAGCTGCATTTTACAGGGGATGGTGAGGAAGAAAAGATGGAGGTGCAGGTGATCCCTGCGGTGCAGGCCGGATACAGGACCACCTATGCTGCCGAGGAGTCGGAGCAGCGCAGGATCTATGACTATCTGGAGAGCATTTCCATGAATGTGAAGATCTCGGATGAGGGATATGTGAGAGAGAGCGAAGAGTAACCGCAATCTTGCTTAAACGATGTTTTTTTGATACAATGATAGAAGGTTTTCAGAGAGGACTGAAGTGTCATGAAGAGTAAGAATATATCGGATATCAAGAAGAGAATATATGAAATTCTGCAGATCGGTTACGGTAGCGATTTTGTCAGCAAAGCCTTTGATCTGTTGATCGTAGCGGTGATCATTATCAACATCGCCATCACCTTTATCCTGACCTTTGATCAGGCATTGCCTTATAAGGATATGCTGGAAAAGGTGGAGTTTGTGACCATTTTGATCTTCCTGGCGGAGTATGTGCTGCGTGTCTGGACGGCAGAGTATCTGTTCCCCGGGAAGAAAGTGGGCGCATCCCGCTTGCAGTTTATCTTTTCCTTTTACGGATTGGTGGATATTCTGACCATTCTGCCTTATTTCCTGCCTTTCTTTTTCCCCAGCGGAGTGGTGGCGTTCAGAATGTTCCGTGTGGTGAGGATCTTCAGACTGTTCCGCGTGAATTCCAGCTATGATGCTTTCAATGTCATTACGGAAGTCCTGAAGGAGAGAAAAAATCAGCTGCTTTCTTCCATGTTCCTGATCGTAATGTTGATGATCGCTTCTTCCCTGTGTATGTACAGCCTGGAGCATGAAGCGCAGCCGGAGTATTTCTCCAATGCCTTCTCCGGTATCTGGTGGTCCATGTCAACGGTACTGACGGTAGGTTACGGTGATATCTACCCGATCACGGTAGGCGGTAAACTGATGGCAATATTGATCGCCTTTCTGGGTGTAGGTGTGGTTGCGATTCCTACAGGTATTATTTCCGCGGGATTCGTAGAATACTATAGTGGATTGAAGAAAGGTGTTCATGCACAGCATGATGCCAGCTTTGCCAGCATCAAGATCGGTGTGGGACATTCCTATGCAGGTAAGATGGTGAAGGAACTGCAGATCCCGGATGGCATGTATCCTGCAGCACTGATGCGAGGCGAGGATATCATTATCCCGGATCCGAATCAGAAAGTGCAGGCAGGCGATCGATTGATGCTTGGTACCCTGGGTGATGCTGAGGTGGAATGTCTGCTGGAGGAAGTGGTATTAGGAAGCGGTCATCCCTGGATCGGCAAGCGTATCAGGAATCTGGACATCTCCAGACGCGACTATGTAGTTATGATCAGAAGAGAGCAGCGCAACATCCGCCCTCAGGATGATATGACATTAAAGGCAAATGACATCGTGCTTTTGCTGCAAAGAACAGATAACGAATAAGGAGTTTACCTATGAATTTTACAGCTAGAAGAGAAGCGGTTTTGAATCAGATGGAGGAGGGCAGCATTGCGATCCTTTACTCCGGAATTGAGATGCATATCAGCGCAGATTCCTATGCACGCTTCGAAGAAAATAGAAACTTTTTCTATCTGACCGGTCTGCGCAGAGAAGAGATGGTCCTGGTGTTGGATAAGGCCGTAAGCCCCGCAAGAACCCTTCTTTTTATCGAGGAGGCAGATCCCACCAAGGAGCGTTGGTACGGCCGCAAGGTCACCGTGGCGGAAGCAAAAGAGATCTCCGGCATTCAGGATGTGTTGTTTATCAACAGTTTTGAATCCATGATGAATATGAAAATGACCCGCGAGGATGTAAAGCAGGTCTATTTTGACACCTATAGACACAGTATCGGTGATTTGCCGGATTATAATCTGGTGAAAGCCAACGCTTTTGCGGCTGCTTATCCCGGAACGCCTGTGCGCAATCTGTTCCCGCTGGTAGCGGGCTTACGTATGTGGAAAGATGCGGACGAAGTGGCAGTGATGCAGGAGGCCATCGATCTGACAGAGGACGGCCTTAAGTTCGTTATGCAGAATCTGAAGCCCGGCATGAAGGAATATCAGGTACAGGCGGACTTTGAGTACAGCATTCGCAGAAACGGTGCGGAGTGGCCCGCATTTCCTACCATTGCAGGAAGCGGTATCAACGGCACCATGCTTCATTACGGCACCAATCTGGAGACTTGCGAGGACGGCAAATTGATCCTGCTGGATCTGGGTGCCAGAGTGAGAGGCTACAATGCGGACATCACCAGAACCTATCCTGTAAACGGTAAGTTTACGGAGAGACAGAAGGCGGTTTACAACGTGGTATTGGCTGCCAACAGAAAGGTGGCTGCGGAAGCAAAACCCGGAATGACTCTGTTGGAACTGAACAATATCTGTAAGGAAGTGCTGGCAAAAGGTCTGATCGAACTGGGCCTGATCGAGAAGGAAGATCAGGTAGGCAAATATTATATGCACAGCGTATCACACCATCTGGGCATTGATGTGCATGATGTGACGGTGGCTTCCCAGGCGAAGCTTTGCCCCGGAGCGGTGATCACCGACGAACCCGGCCTCTATATCGATGAGTGGGAGATCGGTATTCGTATCGAGGATGATCTGCTGATCACAGAGGATGGCGCAGTGGTCCTTTCGGAAGGAATCATTCGTACGGTGGAAGAGATTGAAGCCTTCATGGCAAAATAGTGTGGAAATCTAAATATTTCTTTACTTTTAATCGAAAATAGAATACAATACACGTGTATTTATAGACCCTTATACGAACGAGGAGGAAAATAAAATGTATAAGAATATTTCAGACGGCATGAACAAAATGTTTATCGCTCAGATCGGTGCAATCATCTGTACCATCATCGCAATCATCCCTGTCATCGGTATTATCGGTGGCATCGGCGCTATTGTATTTGCAATCATCAGCATGATCGGTCTTTACAAGTGCGGACAGGAAGTTGCTGAGTGCAAGACTGCATTCATCCTGACCATCGCAAACATCGTACTGAGCCTTTTGGGCAATGTTAAGTTCATCGGCGTTATCGCAAATCTCGCAAGCACCGTTGTTAGCTTCCTGATCATTTATCTGGTATGTACTTCTATCGGCAAGATCCTGAAGGATGCGGGTTCTGCAGACGTTGCAGATCTTGGCGACAAGGTTTGGAAGATCAACTTCATCTGCGCTATCGCAGGTGTTATCATCGGCATCCTTGCACTGATCCCCATCATCAAGATCGTTGCAGGTATTCTTGGTTTCGTTGTTGCTATCGCTGAGATCGTAGCAGGTGTAATGTACATCATCTTCCTTTACAAGGGTTCCAAAGCTCTTGCATAAGAGATCATGACAAAATTTCGGGGTAGTTGCTGCGGCAGCTACCCTTTTTTCATGAGGCTGTTTTGTGATGGAAACTGTAATTGATTATTTAAAAGAATACGGACAATACTCTTTTAGAGAAAAGCCTTTAAACGATGTGGACAGCGTCATTTTGTGTATGCTTTCCTACCTGAAGTTTGACGGAGTGGTTCCCAATGTGCGAGAGAACAGACCCTCTGTCACGCTGGCGGGGATCAAGGAAGGGCCGGATTACGATAAACTGTTTGGTGACAAGAGGTATGAACTGAACAATCGCAGACTGGTGGAGACTATCCTTTCCGGCAGAAGATTCAATCAGCTGAAGATGAACTGTTATATGAATCTGGTCCACAAGGATTATGAGACTCAGTTTGCGGCGCTGACGTTTATCCTGGATAACGGTCTGGCTTATGTGGCCTTCCGTGGTACCGACGAGACACTGGTAGGCTGGAAGGAAGATTTCAACATGGCTTTCCTGTCACCGATCCCGGCGCAGGAGTATAGTGTCAGATATCTGAATACCGTGGCTGATATGATCCGTTGCCCCATCTATGTGGGCGGCCATTCCAAAGGCGGCAATCTGGCGATCTACAGTGCCATGAATTGCAAGCCGGTATTTCAGGAGCGCATCTGCGGGATCTACAGTCTGGACGGACCGGGATTTAGACCGGAACTTCTGGAGAATTGTCACTATGAACTGATTCAGGATCGTGTGGTGAAGATCGTTCCCAGAGAATCCATAATCGGTATGATCTTCGAGTCGGATCCGAATGTGAAGGTGGTAAAGTGCAAAGGCTTCGGTATGTCACAACATGAGTTATTCAACTGGGGCGTGGAGAAGGATCAGCTCAGATTTGCCGAGGAAATGAACCGGGGCAGTGATCGTACCAATCAGACTTTGAACCGCTGGGTCCTCTCATTGAATGAGTTTCAGATCAGGACCTTTGTGGATACCTTCTATCAGGTGATCTGCTCCACTCAGGCGGATAATCTGATCGATCTGATGGCGGACAGAAAGAAGACTTACAACACCGTGAAAAATGCTTTGAAGGAAGTGGATCCGGAGACCTCAGAGGTCATTAAGATCACATTTCGCATGCTGTTAGATCTGGTAAGTGAACAGATGAAGGACAAAGCAAAAGACTTCTGGCATGATATCAAGACCATTGTATCAAAATAAAAACAGACAGTGTACGGGCACGGCACTGTCTTTTTTGTTGCGTAAATATTGTGAACATACTCATAATTTGATACAATAAGATGATATGTATTTGAAATGAGGTCCATGGAATGACAAAGAAAAAAGAGTATATCTATCCGCTGTTGGCGTTTAGTCTGCCGGTCGGATTGATGCTTATCTTATTTATCATAAACGGTATCTATCCCTTCGGCGGGAAGTGCTTTCTCACCGGAGATCTGTGGCATCAGTATATGCCTTTCTTCAGTGAATTTCTGCACAAGGTGCGGGGAGGAGAGAGCCTGGAGTTTTCCTTCAACCTGGGTATCGGCTCCAACTTTAAGGCACTGTATGTCTATTATCTTGCCAGTCCGTTTCACTTTCTGGCGCTTCTCTTACCTGAGAAATTTCTGATCGAATTCATCGGTTATCTGATCGTGCTTAAGACCGGATTGTGTGGTCTGACGGCCAATAAATATCTGCAGGAGCGCTTTGGCGTGCAGGATATGTCCACAGTCTTGTTTTCCCTGTTCTACGCCTTCTGCGGCTTCATGGCAGCTTATGATTACAACATTATGTGGGTGGATTGTGTCTGGGTACTTCCGCTGATTTTGCTGGGACTGGAGCGACTGGTGAAAGAGGGCAGATACGCACTGTATTGCCTGGCTCTGGCGTACTCCATCTACACCAATTTCTATCTTTCCATCATGATCTGTATGTTCCTGGTGCTGTATTTCGGCTACCTGTTTATCACAAACAGCGGCAGAAGATTGAAAAGCATCGGAATGTTCGCGGTATTTTCCCTGTTGGCGGGAGCGATGGCTTCCGTGCTTTTGGTGCCGGAAGTCTGTGCTTTGCTGGAGACCGATTTCGGTGATGTGACATTTCCGGACAAGATCAAGAGTTACTTCTCCGTGTTGGAAGTACTGGCAAGACACTTCGTGTGTGTTTCTACCGAGAAGGGGCTGGATCATTGGCCTAATATCTACTGCGGCAGTGCGGTGCTGATGATGATCCCCATGTATCTTATGAACAAAAAGATCTCCATTCGTGAGAAGTTCTGCAAGATGGGGTTAGCGATGTTTTTGCTGCTCAGCTTTTCCACGAATGTACTGGACTTTATCTGGCACGGATTCAATTACCCGGATTCCCTGCCTGCAAGACAGTCCTTCCTGTATTGTTTCCTGATCGTGACTATGTGCTATGACGCCTTCCATCGGATGAAAGAGGCGGAGCCGCAGCAGATCCTGTACGGATATCTGTTGGCGGCAGGCTTTGTCCTTTACTGTGAGAGGACTATCGACCACGAAGATTTTCAGCAGGGCGTGAAACTTGCCACATTGTTATTTGTAACGGCATATGCGGTGCTTTTATATCTGTATCGCACCAGGAAAACGAAATTTGCACGGTTGATGATCCTGCTTTTTGCTACGATCCTAGTGCTGACGGAGTGTGGTGTGAACATGGGAGTCACAAGCATCCCTGTCACTACCAGAGCTTCCTATCTGGCACATCAGGAGGATTACAAACTGCTGTATGAGAAGGTCAGGGAAAGAGAGGAAGGCTTCACCCGTGTGGAGAAGTTTACCAGAAAGACCAAGAACGATGGTACTTTGACCGGTTATCCCACCGCCAGCATCTTTTCTTCCACAATGAATTCTCAGGTCATGGATCTTTTCACCAGACTGGGAATGCGCCACAGCAAGGTCTATTACGGATATGACGGTGCGACCATGTTCACCGCGGCACTTCTGAACGTGGGCTATATGTTCGGGGAATCCGATCGGTATGAAGGACCTATGTACTCGCTGGTGGAAGAGAGCAACGATATCTACCTCTACGAGAGCAATTATAAGCTTCCTTTCGGATACGTACTTCCTGCAGGATATGACCTGCCGGAGGGTATGAAGAATCAGTCCCCCGGCCTGCAGAACAAAATGGTGAACGAGCTTGGTGTCAACGGTGATCTCCTGAAGCGGGAGAAGAAATTCTCCTCCACAGAGAGTGCGGAATTCGTTGCCAAAACCGACGGCACCTATTATGCACATTTGACGGCCTCCGGTACCAGGAAGGTGACGATGTCCAAAGAGGGTGAGGAAGATATCACCTTCAATGACCTGAAGATCGATTGCATCCTCTATCTGGGATACCTGGAAAAAGAGGAAAGCATCACGCTGGTAAACGGTGATGAAGACGATACCACACCGAAGTTTTCCGTGGATATCTATTCCATCAACGAAGAAGTCCTGAAGCAGGTGACAGAGCAGTTGTCGGAAACACACCTCACGCAGGTCGAGGCGGAGAGCGATAAGATCTCCGGTCATATCGATATGCAAAAAGCCGGCAGACTGGTACTTTCAGTGCCTGCCGAAGCCGGATGGAAGGTACTCATCAACGGAGAAGAAGTGCAGAGTGAACTGTTCGGCGGTTGTCTGATGGCTTTTGACCTGGAACCCGGCAGTTACGATATTTCCATGACTTACAGGGCAAAGGGCTCCACTGCAGGCTGGCTCATAAGCCTTGCGGGAATTGCAGGTTTCCTTGGTATCCTGTTACTGGATCATAAGAAGAAACATCCCAAGCAAAATAAGAAGGAACAGGAAGTTCCTTCTCTGGAACAAATAGAAGATGAAGGAGAAGAGAAGCATGAGTAATTACAAACTTTCAGGAGAAAAATTCATTATCGAGGAATATACAAAGGTTCCTCCTTTTTCCAGTTTTCTTCCCGGACTGGCAGGAGTAAAAGGTATTCCGGTATTGAGCTTTTACACCAACAGAGGACAGGCTATCAACAGCTTTGGTATTCACAACAAGGGCAATGCCATGATGGAGTTCAACCCTGCGAATACAGCTTACGAGGAGACCCCTGTGAAAGGTTTCCGTACTTTTATCAGAGTGGATGGAAAGTTCTATGAGCCTTTCTGTGCCTATGCTCCCGAGATCAACAGAAAGATGGAGATCGAGAAGAATATCATCACTATTTCCGAGGAGAGCAACGGCCTTAAGATGACTGTGGAGTACATCGTGCTTCCCAACGAAAATATCGGTGCACTGGTTCGTAAGGTGACCATTCAGAATACCGATTCCTGCGCACATGCTCTGGAAGTACTGGATGGTATGGCGCAGATCATTCCCTTCGGTGTACAGAACAGCCTCTACAAAGAGATGTCCAACCTGTTCCGCAGCTATTCCGATATCAAGAACGAAGAGAACAATGCCCCCTTCTTTGCTACCAGATCCTCCGGAGACGATTCCTCCGAGGTAGTAGAGATCGAAGGCGGCTTCTTCTATTTGGCAGTAAAGGACGGAAAACTCCAGCCTGTCATCTGTGACAAACTGGTGGTATTTGATTATGATCATTCCATGGTCACCCCCGTCGTATTCAAAGAGGAAGGCATGGTAGGAGTGCTTAACAGAACACAGCACTGCGTCAATAAGGTGCCTTGCGGATTCATTCCCGTGACACAGACTCTGCAGGCAGGTGAGAGCCTTACCTTCACCGCATTTGCAGGCTTTGCTCCTTCCATCGCACTGTTGAATCAGAAGGCAGCAGTATTCTGTCAGGAAGGCTACACCGATAAAAAGATCGCAGAGGCAAGAAAACTGGTTGCACTGTTCACCAAGGATGTGTGGACACAGTCTGCAAATCCTCTGTTTGACCAGTATATGGAGCAGTGTTATCTGGATAACTTCCTCCGTGGCGGCTATCCTTTCATCATCGGAAGCGGTGAGAAGAAAGCGGTAGTGCATCTTTTCAGCAGAAAGCACGGCGATCCCGAGCGTGACTATAACTTCTTCTCCATCGCAGGAGAGTATTATTCTCAGGGTAACGGAAACTATCGTGACGTATGTCAGAACAGAAGAAACGATGTATTCTTCAATCCTGCCATCGGCGATTTCAATGTACATCATTTCTACAGTCTGGTGCAGATGGATGGTTACAATCCTCTGGAGATCCGTCCCTGTACCTTTGTGATCCCCGCAGAGAAGATGGATGAGGCTCTGAAGGTGGTAAGCGCGCATGTAGAAGATGAGGGCGGCAAGGTAGCTGCAGTGCTTGCAAAGCCTTATACCCCCGGACAGATCACCAATGTGATCGCAAAGTATCAGATGAAGGTCACCGGTGACGAGGAAGTGATGGTGAACGACCTGATCGCCTTGTCCGAGGAAAGGATCGAGGCGAACTTTGCGGAAGGTTACTGGAGCGACCACTGGGATTACAATCTGGATCTGGTGGATAACTATCTGGCGATCTATCCCGATAAGCAGGAGGAACTGCTCTTCGGTGACAGCACCTATCGTTTCTACAACAGTATCGGTGTGGTACGTCCCAGAAGAGATACTTATGTATTGAACAGAGAGGGCGCAGTAAGACAGTACGGCGCAGTATATCATAGTGATGAGAAGGCAAATATGCCCGGCTTTGTAGTAGGCGGTACCAACTGGCTGAAGGATCAGTGCGGCAAGGTAGTTACCACCACATTGTTCGGTAAGATGATGACCCTTGCAGTCAATAAATTCGCTCTGCTGGATTCCTATGGCATGGGTATTGAGATGGACGGCGGAAAGCCCGGCTGGAATGATGCTATGAACGGTCTGCCCGGATTGTTCGGCAGCAGCATGCCCGAGACCATGGAACTGAAGAGACTGGTACAGTTTATGGTCAAGGTACTTCCCGCAGAAGGCAGCCTGAAACTGCCTGCAGAGCTGGTAGGCTTTATGAGAGGTATCTACAATGCTTTGGGTGAGGAACTGAGTGCCTTTGCATATTGGGACGAAGTTGCTAACTTAAGAGAAGCTTTCCGTGAGGAGATCCTTTTGGATGTCAGCGGCGAGCAGACCGATGTCAGCTTTGCAGAATTGAAGCAGGTACTGGATGCATTCAACGAGAAACTGCAGAAGGCTTGTGATCTGGCTCTGGAAGTGGGCGGAGGCATTATGCCTACTTACTTTACCTACGAAGCCGATGAATATGTCGAAGTGATGGATGGTATCGACAAGCCCAGGATCAGCCCTTACGGTATGCCCAGTGTTGAGGTAAAGAGCTTCAAACTGGTGAATGTACCTTATTTCCTGGAAGGCCCGGCTAAGATGCTGGCAGCCTGCGAGGAGAAGGATCGCGACGTTGCCAAGGCAATGTATGAGAAGATCAAGGGTACAGATATTTACGATAAGAAATTAAAGATGTACAAGACTTCCGAGTCTATCGATGCTATGTCTATCGAAAACGGTCGTGTGCGTGCCTTTACCGCCGGCTGGTTGGAGAGAGAGAGCATCTTCCTGCACATGGAATACAAGTACTTCCTGGGTCTGTTGAAGGCAGGCTTGTACGAGGAGTTCTTTGAGTCCATCGGCGATGCATTGATCCCTTATCAGAAGCCTGAAGTATACGGCAGAAGTATCCTGGAGAATTCCTCCTTCTTGGCATCCAGTGCAAATCCCGATCCTACCGTACACGGGCAGGGCTTTGTTGCAAGACTTTCCGGTTCCACGGTAGAGATGCTTTCCATGTGGATCGGCATGTTCGTAGGTAACGGCGGATTTAAGATGCAGGACGGTAAGCTTAGTTACAGATTCGCACCCATCCTGCCTGCAAGTATGTTTGATGCAGAAGGCAATTGCTCCTTCATGCTCTGCGGTAACTGCAAGGTGACCTATCATAACGCTGCAGGAAAGAACACCTACGGCACAGACGGTGCTAAGGCTGTGAAGATCGATTTCTGCTCCGGCAGCAAGTGCGCAAGTATCGTCGGCGACAGCCTGGATGAAGAAGCAGCACTCATGGTACGTGAAGGCAAGGCACAGAGCATTGACGTATACTTTGAATAAAAGTGAGGTTAGAGTATGTATCAGTTTACGGACAACAAAGGGTCCTTCCATATGGACCATCCGGAGAAAAACAGTTATTTATATTTTCCCCTGGCAGCAGAGAGCGGTTTGAAGAGCTCTCTAACTCCTCTGCTTGGCGGTGACAGCAAGATCGATCAGAACAGTTTCCTCCTGCAGCCTGTCAGCGCAGAGGAACTGCACAATCTGAAAAGTTCCAGAAACTTCTGGTGCGTGTTGGAGAAGGGCGGTGCCTGGTCTGCCGCCGGTGCTTCCGCAGAGACGGAGAGTTTGCAGGATACCGATCTGGAGGAAGACAGCGCATTGGATGCCGGACTCATGTGGCATAAAATGTCCAGAACTTCAAAAAAGTATGGTCTGGCTTCCGAGATCACATCCTTTGTACCCTGTGATGAGAAGACCTTCGAGGTCATGATGGTGACCATTAAAAATGTGGGAAAGGAAGAGGTTACATTTATACCTGTGGCAGCCATTCCCCTGTATGCCCGCTCCGCAGATAATTTGCGTGATCACAGACATGTGACCAGCCTGCTGCACCGTATGAGCACAAATGCCTATGGTGTGGAGGTGAACCCTACTCTTACTTTTGATGAGAGAGGCCATAAGAAGAACAAGCTGACTTATTTCGTATACGGAACCGATGATGCCGGAAAGAATCCCGTGGCAAGCTGCCCTCTGGCAGAAGATTTTCTGGGAGAAGGCGGCAGTTTCGCACGTCCTAAGCAGATCTATGGCAAAGACGGTGTACGCAAAGGTCTGAATCAGAATATTTGGCTGAAAGAAGGCAAGGCTATGGGCAATGAGGCTGTTGGCGCTCTTGCTTTTGAGAAGAAGACTTTGGCAGCCGGAGAGAGTTATACCTACTGCGTATTCTTCGGAATCGCTGCCAGTGAAGGCATGGAAAGCACAAGACAGTCTCTGATGGCAGAATATGCCGATACCCGGGCTGTGACCAATGCTTTGGAAAAGGTAAAGGAAGAATGGGTCAGAAAGACCAATGTTTCCTATGAGACCGGAGATGCTTATTTCAATGGCTATATGTACTGGGTGACCTTCCAGCCTATCCTTCGAAGACTGTTCGGTTGTTCCTTCCTGCCTCACCACGATTACGGTAAAGGCGGAAGAGGCTGGAGAGACCTGTGGCAGGATTGCCTGGCACTGTTGATCATGGAGCCGGAAGGCGTTCGCGATATGCTCATCGGCAACTACGGCGGTGTGAGAATGGATGGTACCAATGCTACCATTATCGGCACGAAGCAGGGCGAGTTTATCGCAGACAGAAACAATATCACTCGTGTGTGGATGGACCATGGCTTGTGGCCCTTCATGACCACGGAATTCTATATCAGACAGACCGGTGATGAGAAGATCTTTTCCATCAAGGTGCCTTACTTCAAGGACAGACAGATTTTCCGCGGCGAGCAGAAGGATGAGGAGTGGACCAGTGACTACGGCACCTGCCAGAGAAGCGGGCAGGGCGTGGTGGAAGGTACCATCTTAGAGCATATCCTGCTGCAGAATATCACAGCCTTTTATGATGTGGGCAATCATAATCATATCAGACTGCGCGGTGCTGACTGGAATGATGCCTACGATATGGCAGCAAAGCACGGCGAAAGCGTTACCTTTACCGCAGCATATGGCGGTAACCTGGAAAACCTGGCGATACTTTGTGAACACTATGCGGATAACGTCTGCGAGACCATGGAATTCCAGAAGGAGATCTGTGTGCTCTTAGAAGATCATTCCGATATTTTCGATTCCATCGAAGACAAGCAGGGATTGCTGCAGGCATATTATGAGACTTGCAGACACCTGGTATCCGGAGAGACCTGCGAGAGAAATCTTCGTGACATTGCGAAGGTACTTCGCACCATGAGTGCCTGGATCAAGGAACACATTCGTGGTACCGAGTGGGTGGAGACTAAGGAAGGAAGCTTCTACAACGGATATTATGATGATCATTGCAGACAGCTGGAAGGCTCCTTCGAGAAGGGCAGCAGAATGACTCTGACCAGCCAGGTATTCCCGATCATGTCCGGAACCGCTACTGATGCCCAGATCACAGAGATCGTCAAGAGTGCGGATGCACTGCTGTATGATCCCACTGTAGGCGGCTATAAGTTGAATACAGACTTTGGCGAAGTGAAAGATGATATGGGTAGAGCGTTCGGCTTTGCTTACGGACATAAGGAGAACGGAGCAGTATTCTCTCATATGGCTATCATGTACGGCAATGCCCTGTATCAGAGAGGCTTTGTCAAGGAAGGTTATAAAGTTCTGAATGCACTGTACAGACAGTCTGCGGATTTTGAGAAGAGCCGTATCTATCCCGGCCTTCCCGAGTATTTCAGCAACACCGGAAGAGGTATGTATCATTATTTGACCGGTTCCGCCAGCTGGCTGATGATGACTATGGTGACCGAAGTGTTCGGCGTCAAGGGCGACTTCGGCGCCCTGAAGCTGGCTCCCAAGTTCGTGAGAGAGCAGCTGGACGACAAGCTGCAGGCAGGCATTCGACTTCTCTTTAACGGAGTACCCGTTCATGTGGTCTACAGAGCCGAAGAGGAGAAGGAAGTGTATACTCAGGTGAAGGAAATTCAGGTAAACGGATGCAGAGTGGAAGGTGAAACGATCCCTGCAGAGTGCCTGAAGAACGATGGAAATACCGTGGAGATCGAAGTACTGATCGGATAATCTTCATAATAGTTTTCATATTTTGACATTTTTAATTATATTTTGCCGACTTTAAGGAAAAGCCCCTGTTTCAGGGGTTTTTCTTTTGCAAAATCTGAGAGGGTTTTGTATAATTTTCCCATGGGTAAATGCAAAATATGCAAAAACGGAGGTATTTCAAATGAAGATCTTATTTATCGGCGGCACCGGCACCATCAGCAGTGCCATCACAAGACAGCTGGCAGCAAAGGGCGAGGACCTGTACCTTTTGAACAGAGGTAACAACAACGCAGAACTGCCGGCAAATGTAAAGACTATCTGCTGTGACATCAACGATGAAGCAGCTGCTGCAAAAGCATTGGAGGGAATGACTTTCGATGTTGTCTGCGACTTTATCGGTTTCGTACCTGCACAGGTAGAGAGAGACTACAGACTGTTCGCAGGTAAGACCAGACAGTTCATGTACATCAGCTCCGCATCCGCCTACAAGAAGCCTGTCAGCGAGTGCCATATCACCGAGGGAACCACTTTGGCTAATCCTTACTGGGAGTATTCCAGAAATAAGATCGCTTGCGAAGAGTTCCTGATGAAGATGTATCGTGAGAACGGATTCCCCATCACCATCATTCGTCCCAGCCACACCTACAGTGAGAAGGCTCTGCCTTTGGGTGTTCACGGAAGCAAGGGCTCTTATCAGGTGGTTAAGAGAATCAAGGAAGGCAAGCCCATCATCATCCACGGTGACGGAACCAGCCTTTGGACCATTACCTTCAACGAGGATTTCGCGAAGGCATTCATCGGTCTGATGGGTAACCCTCATGCCATCGGTGAGGCTTTTCAGATCACCAATGATGAGTCCATCACCTGGAATCAGATCCACCAGATCGTTGCAGATTATTTCGGCGTAGAGCTGAAGGCATACCATGTAGCAACCGATTTCCTGGCTGCAGTAGGTCCTCAGTACGATTTCACCGGCGGTCTGTGGGGGGACAAGGCACACACTGTTATTTTCGATAATACCAAGGTAAAGCGTGCGGTACCCGGCTATGCTCCCGCAATTCGCGCAGAGGAAGGCCTGTACAAGACTCTTGATTATATTATGGCTCATCCCGAGTGCCAGGTAGAGGATCCTGAGTTTGACGCATGGACCGACAGAGTCATTGAAGTAATGGAACAGGCAAAGAAAGCATTCTAGGAGCAGCTGATCAACGAAAGAGGATATAGATAAGGTTAATGTAAAAGGAAAGTGGGTACTGATCACAGATAAAGAAGCAGTTTGCTCTATTTTCAGGGCCGCGAAGAACTTTTTTTGTGACCTCTGCCGTTTTTGCTTTTTGTGCTCTAATTGGTCTTGATTTTTGGAGTGGAATACAATACACTCTAAGAGTGGTAATCGGCGAGAGCAGAATTGCCCGAGACGTTTTCGGTCGGCACTGTGACGAAAACGGATCAAGACTCAGTACAGTGCAGAAACGAGGAAAGAGATGCAAGAACTGAAGCCCATTAAAGAGGGAAAAGTACGTGAGATCTATGACAACGGAGACAGCCTGATCATGGTTGCAACTGACAGAATCAGCTGCTTTGATGTCATCCTGAACAACATCGTTGATAAGAAGGGAACTGTTCTGACCCAGATGTCAAAGTTCTGGTTCGAGATGACAGAGGATATCCTTCCCAACCATATGATTTCCGTAGATGTTAATGATATGCCTGAATTCTTCAGACAGGAGAAGTTCGACGGCAACAGCATGATGTGTAAGAAGCTGGAGATGCTTCCTGTAGAGTGCATCGTTCGCGGATATATCACCGGCAGCGGCTGGGCAAGCTACAAGGAGAACGGTACCGTTTGCGGTATTAAGCTTCCCGAGGGACTGAAAGAGTCCGATAAGCTCCCTGAGCCTATCTACACACCTTCCACCAAGGCAGAGATCGGTGACCATGATGAGAATATTTCTTTTGAACAGAGTGTAGAGTATCTGGAGAAGCGTTTCCCCGGCAAAGGCCTGGAGTACGCAACCAAGCTTCGTGACTACACCATCGCTCTTTACAAGAAGTGTGCAGAGTATGCTCTGACCAAGGGTATCATCATTGCAGATACCAAGTTTGAGTTCGGTCTGGATGAGAACGGCAACATCGTCATCGGTGACGAGATGCTGACTCCCGACAGTTCCCGTTTCTGGCCTGCAGAGGGTTATGAGCCCGGCCACGGTCAGCCTTCCTTCGACAAGCAGTTTGCTCGTGACTGGCTGAAGGCTAACAAGCATGATTGGACCCTTCCTCAGGAGATCGTTGATAAGACCATCGCAAAGTACCTGCAGGGTTACGAACTGCTTACCGGCAAGCCTCTGTGCTAATATGTTTTAAGATCAGATACCCGAGAGTGTATGCTCTCGGGTATTTTTTATTCTTAAGTTTCTTAGGGATTGCTTAAGAATTGGTTAATGGTATGGTGAAATGAGAGCATATGATGTATAGTAGAGGATATGTGAGGGGGATGAAGATGAATCAATTGAAAAAACTGCGGCACCTGATTCCGGAAGATATGATCATTCCGTTGCTGTGGGTGCTTATTATCAACTGTATCGGATATTTTTGCACAGATTTTCTGACAAAAAATATGCGTCATTACGACCTGTCCCTGCCCATCGACCACAAGATCCCAATGATTCCCTGGACTGTTGCGATATATTTCGGTTGCTATCTTTATTGGGTCGCAAACTATCTGCTGGCCTGCAGGCAGGAGAAAGAGGAAGCCTATCGTTTCCTGAGTGCAGAGGTTACGAACAGAATCATATGCACCTTGTTTTTTATTTTCCTGCCCACTTTCATACCCAGGGAGGAGATCGTGGGAAACGGTTTCTTCAGTAATGTGATGGCATTTTTGTATCAAGTGGATAAGGGAGTGAATCTGTTCCCGTCATTGCATTGCCTGATGAGCTGGTCCTGCATCCTTGCGGTGTGGAAGAACCCTAAGATCCCGAAATGGTATAAGGGCTTCAGCGTGGTGATGACACTGGCGGTCTTTGTCGCTGTGTTGACCACCAGACAACATTATGTCGTGGATATTTTAGCGGGTGTGGCAATATCTCAGGCTTGTTATATTCTGGTGCGATGCATCGGATTTGATGCCGCCTTTCGTAAGCATTGTGTGAAGGTATATGAAAAGATTGTCGGACTTCGGTAAAAAGACTTGAAATCAGACGACAAAATCGGTATAATTTGGGAGTGTGTTTATACTTTTTTTATAATTTATACCATATCGAGATTTGCAGATCGTTTCAGAAATGTGAGTCCGGGTGTAAGGAGAGATTTAATGGATAACCAGACAAAGAAAAAACTGCTGGGTTATTATGATTATACAGTAGTACTTACATATGCAGGTATGCTTGCTGCCTTCTATGGCGTTATGCGCGCAATTTCCGGAGATTTCCGCGGCAGTGTGCTTTGCCTGATGATCGCAGGCATCTGCGACATGTTTGACGGCGCAGTTGCGTCTACCAAGAAGGGCAGAGATGTGAACCAGAAGAATTTCGGTATTCAGATCGATTCCCTCAGTGATCTGATCAGCTTTGGCGTATTGCCGGGACTTATGGTCTACATGCTTTCCGGTCAGAATATTCTGGTGGGTGCCATTGCGGGCCTGTACACATTGTGTGCTTTGATCCGTTTGGCTTACTTCAATATCCTGGAGGAGCAGCGCCAGAAGGAGACCACAGAGAAGAGAAAGTGCTATCTGGGCGTACCTGTTACCACCATTGCACTGTTGCTTCCTTTGGCTTATCTGATCTACGGTACCAAGTATGTCAACAGCTACCTGATCTTTTCCATTCTGTTGGTAGTGACAGCCATTGGCTTTGTCATTCCCGTTGAGGTAAAGAAGCCTCAGTTGACCGGTAAACTGGTGATGATCGCTATGGGTATTGCTGAACTGGTCTGTGTTATTATTTTCCGCTAAAGAGGTAGGAATGAAAGAATCTTTATCATTACGATTTTTGTATCATACGATACCGGGAAGATGTGTACTGAGAGTGCTCATTGCTCCCGGTATTTCTAAACTTATGGGGGCTTTCCTGAATACGAAAGTATCAGCTGTATTTGTCCCCGGCTTTATGAAGAAGAACCATATTTCCCTGGATGGTATCGAAGTGCCGGAGAAGGGCTTCGGTTCCTTCAATCAGTTTTTTTACAGGAAGAGAAAAGAGGTCATCTTTGACACAGAGGAGACACATTTCTGTTCCCCTTGTGATGCACTGCTTTCCATGGGAAAGCTGGAAGAAGGTAAGGTGTTGAATATCAAGCATACCTTTTTCTCTGCGCAGGAGTTATTGAAGGATGAGAAACTGGCGGAGGAATTCCGGGATGGTTGGGCGCTCGTGTTCCGATTGACGCCCAGTCATTATCACAGATATTCCTATCCGATGGATGCCACAGTGGTAAAGAGACGTATCCTTGACGGCGTGCTCCAGTGTGTACGCCCCATTGCCACGGAGAAGTTTCCTGTATTTGCTCAGACCGCCAGGGAATATGAGGTGCTTGAGTCCCCTGTATTCGGCAAGATGGTCCAGATGGAAGTGGGTGCTATGTTTGTAGGCAAGATCACCAACTTAAACCGCTCCGAAGAGGCACACACTGTCAGCAGAGGAGAGGAGAAAGGATACTTCGAGTTCGGCGGTTCTACCATTATCGTATTGCTCAAGGATTCTCAGACCATCTCTGTCAGAGAAGAAGTGCTGGCAAGGGTGAATGAAGACGGCGAGATTCCTGTTCGTGTGGGCGAGTGGATCGCAGAAAAAGCAATTGTATAAATTATTAAAAAAATTTCAAAAAGTAATTGACATCCTCCCTAGGGGGTGTTATTATACTACTTGCGCGAAGGTAATACACCTTTGAAAGCAAACGCGGAAGTGTCGGAATTGGCAGACGAGCAAGACTAAGGATCTTGTGGCTATTGCAGTCGTGTGGGTTCAAGTCCCATCTTCCGCAGGAGAACAAAAAGAGATAAGCGAATGCTTATCTCTTTTTTTGTTCTCTGCCGAGGAGTCCCTTGAACCCAGGGGTCAAGGTCTCCTCGGCATAAATGCCTCGTCGGTCGGTTCGGTGGGAAAAAGGTCCACCGGACCTTTTTCTATTTCCACCTCACCCCATCTTCCGCATTAATTTTTCAAGGCTTTTGTATCAAGTGACTTCACAGCATGAATATAATGTTTTTGTGTGGTTGAT
>JAKSRX010000024.1 GCA_024403365.1 Acetatifactor sp.
ACAGACTCATACGTTCCTTTGCGGTCTCTCCCACATATACATTGCCTTCCTCGTCTACACTGACCACGGAAGGAGTCAAAGGTTTTCCCAGTCGATTGGGAATGATCTTCGGCCCATCCTCCGTAAAGCAAGCTACGAGGCTGTTTGTAGTTCCTAAATCAATTCCTACTATCATGTAGTATCAAAATCTCCTAACTATTTCTTAAAACGAGTCGATATTATCTTCAAATACGATATGCTTGATGGCAAGCATGAACTCGTCGGAAGGCTGACGTCTCAGGTTGTTTTCCAGACGTGCCTTTGCTTCCTCTCTCTTGCCGATACGAAGCAGATATGCAATACGAAGTCCTTCCATCTCACGGCAGACACAGCTGGTACAGAAATGACAGATCTCTGTAGTCTCTTCTTTATCGATCAAAGTTTTGATATGTTCATCATTCAAGTCATACCAATCGGCCAGAACATAATGTTCCAGTAAGCCTTTTCCGCGATTGAAATAGGACTTATCGTTCCTCTCATTCAGATCCCGTAAAAATGCCTGCAATTTCTTTGCCAGTTTCCTGCCCTGCGCCTCATCTCCGATCAGGATGCAGGCATAGATAGAATCCGCCAGCTTTGCATCGGATTTTTCAGGTTCCTGTGCCAGACTGTTCAAAGTATAGACGAGCTTGGAAACATTCTCCTTCTTACCGAAGATCAGTTCCGCCCATAAAGCCTGAATATAATATCGAATACTTTCCTTGTCCTCCTCGGGGCTGCTTGAATTCATAGCCTTGCGCATCAGTTCACCCAGTGCGCCGCCCTTAGCAGGCTCCTTAACCTTTGCCTTCTCTGCCCATTCAGCCAGGCGACCCATGGTGGCAAGTTTGTTGGAACACTTCATGGTAGCTTCTACGCAATTATTGTAGGTACCGTAAGGATCCTTCTCCGCAAAGTGCAGATAAAGATCACATGCCTCTTTATCGCGGCCCAGATTCAGATAGGTTTCTGCCAACTGGTTCAAGAACCATCTGCTCTTGTCGCCGGAAAGTTCTTTATACTTTAAACATGCCTCCAAAGCAGCTTCATAATCACCAAGCAGGGAACACAGATCCGCAAGATCGGTGTAGATGACAGGGGACATGCCCTCATCCATATAAAGGATCGCCTTCTTGATGGCTACCAGAGCCTCATCGAATTTGCCTTCATATTTCAGGATAAAGCTCAAGCAGTTCAATGCATAAGGGTTTGCAGGATTGATCTGCAATGCTTTATTGATATCGTCTTCCGCCTCTTGATAGTGATGACCGCTTCTTCTGAAGATCGCTCTCTCTACGAACATGAAGGATTCCGGATTGGTGCGAAGCAGATCATCAATGACAACGCAGCCCTTTGCATAGGATTCGTCATCACCGTTTTCTACGGGTCTTCTGTATTCCTCACGGAATTTTTTCACCAGATCATTCAGTTCTTCGGAAGAACGCATCTCATGATCCTGCAGATAAACATAGGCATCCAGCAGATCACTTTGAATATTGTTTTCCTTCGCAGCCTCCAGAAGCTGTTTCATCTCTTCCGGACGTTCCAGATCCAGATATACCTTTGCAATATATTCATAAGACTTGATGAAATCAGGGAAGTAACGGATGCACATGCTGCCGGAACGTACTACTCCGCCCGCATCCAGCTGGCGTCTGCAAGCTTCCAGTCTGGAAGCATAGGCCGCATATACCTGATAATCGTTGATCAGTCTCTCCACGATCTCATCACACTTCTCATACTCACCCATCTCATTATAGACCTGAGTCATTTCCATCAGGATCTGAATGTCGATAGGCTTTCCTTCCAGGATAGATTCTGCTTCCGCAATGGCTTTTGCAAAATAACTCTCATCCTTATATCCAAGGTGATGATACGCCTGGATTCTGATCATATGAGATTGTCTCACACGATCAATATCTCTGTTTTTCTCATCGCCCTCTTCTTCGCCGGCAATTCTTCTGTGGAGCGCTTCCTCCCATTTTGCGGCATACTCGATAGCGGTATCATAATCCGCTCTCTCCAAAGCATACTTGGAAATCAGGCCCTTCCACTCGGCTTCTTTATCCGCTGTGATCAGAGTCTCTAACTGTCTTGCGATCTTGACACCTTCCGTCAACTTGCCATCCTGCAGATAACACCAGGCAAGATCCAGACCGGACTCCCACTTCTTCTCCCTGAACCATTCTTTTTCCAGATTCAGTTCCAGTTCCACATTGATCTTGCGAAGAAGTTCGATAAAGTCGTCATCACTTCCGGCAGAAAGCACCTTTTCCGCACACTTCTTGGCATCACGGTACTCTCCACGCTCATATAAATATTCGGTGAGGCGTACATTGGACATATAATGCTTGTCGTTCATTTCCTTCAGTTTGTAGAAATAAACGCTGGCCTGCTCATGGTATTCCTTGCCCATCTTCCAGAGAAGTTCCGCAGTGTTATAAAGAAGCGTAATATTCTCGGGGAATTTCTCCAGTTCCTTCTTCAGATTATCGATGGCTTCTTCTTTCTTGCCCTCGTTGATCAGAATGCGGGAATGACATACCTCAATGGCAGGGTGTGTGATACCCAGATCTATGGCATTCTTATAGAACTCCTTTGCCTGCACAAAGTTTCCCTCATCACAGGCACGCCAACAGTTCTCGTAATGCTGCAGGAACAGATCGTAGGAAGCATCATCCGCACCTTCGAAGAGATCAAAATCGAAATCTTCCATCTGCTCGATGCGGTTCATGACATAAGCGATGAAGTCCGCGGGAAATCTCTCACGAAGCTTCGGCGCTCTCTCACGAAGCATCATTTCTTTATCCAAAAGTCTCCAGATATCGGTAGGCAGTTTGAAATGATCCATCAGAAATACAAGTAACTTGTGGGTACAGTTCTCTTCCTCTTCCAGTGACTGGAATACATCCTCATTGAAAAGTCTCTTCCAACATTCGGGATCGATTCGCTGACTGATATGCTTATAGATATCCGCAGCCTTACGTACCCACAGTCCGGAAGGAGTCAGATCCTCCTCTGCCTCTTCCTCAGGCATCTTTGTAAGACGCATAGCCTCTTCATAAGCCGCTCTCAAGCGCTTAAAACCCTCCGGATTATCCTCCGGATTGGTTACCGTCAGTTTTTCTCTGTATGCATTTTTGATCATTCTCTCATCGGCAGTTTCTTCGATTCCGAGAACCTGGAACACTTCTTCTCTGTTCATAGTTTCTGTTTCCCCTATACCCAATTTGACTAAAAAGGGAGCAGAGGTATCCTTCTGCTCCCGTAGACTGAAAAATTAGAAAGTAAACTTATCTGCAAAATAAGCATCCAGATCAGCGATTGCAACTCTTTCCTGCTCCATGGAATCACGGAAACGAACGGTTACGCAGCCATCTGTCTCGGACTCGAAGTCATAAGTGATGCAGAAAGGAGTACCGATCTCGTCCTGACGACGATATCTCTTACCGATATTACCTCTGTCATCAAATTCGCAGTTATACTTCTTGGAAAGCTGTGCAAAGATCTTCTCTGCGCCATCGTTGAGCTTCTTGGAAAGAGGAAGCACACCGATCTTAACAGGTGCAAGAGCGGGATGGAAATGAAGAACGGTACGCATATCGCCGCTTTCCAGTTCCTCCTCGTCGTATGCTGCGCACAGGAATGCAAGAACAACTCTGTCTGCACCAAGGGAAGGCTCTACTACGTAAGGAACGTACTTCTCCTTCTTCTCGTCATCAAAGTATGTCATATCCTCACCGGAGGTATTAGCATGCTGAGTCAAGTCGTAATCGGTTCTGTCAGCGATACCCCAAAGTTCGCCCCAACCGAAGGGGAACAGGAACTCGATATCGGTAGTACCCTTGGAATAGAAGCAAAGCTCCTCAGGGCTGTGGTCACGAAGTCTCATCTCATCTTCCTTCATGCCCAGAGACAGCAGCCAGTCACGGCAGAATGCTCTCCAGTACTGGAACCATTCCATATCGGTGCCGGGCTCACAGAAGAACTCAAGCTCCATCTGCTCGAACTCTCTGGTACGGAAAGTGAAGTTACCGGGAGTGATCTCGTTACGGAAGGACTTACCGATCTGACCGATACCGAAGGGGATCTTCTTTCTGGAAGTTCTCTGTACATTCTTGAAGTTAACGAAAATACCCTGAGCGGTCTCGGGACGAAGATATACAGTGCTCTTAGCATCCTCGGTAACGCCCTGGAAAGTCTTGAACATCAGGTTGAACTGACGGATATCGGTGAAGTTGTGCTTTCCGCAGGAAGGGCAAGGAATATTGTGCTCTTCTACGAAATTCTTCATCTGCTCCTGGCTCCAAGCGTCTACGCTCTCGGTAAGAGCAATACCGTTGTCAGCACAGAAATCCTCGATCAGCTTATCTGCACGGAATCTCTCATGACACTCCTTACAATCCATCAGAGGATCGGAGAAACCGCCAAGGTGACCACTTGCAACCCAGGTCTGAGGGTTCATCAGGATCGCACAGTCAACACCTACATTGTAGGGATTCTCCTGAACGAACTTCTGCCACCATGCTCTCTTAACGTTATTTTTCAGTTCAACACCCAGATTACCGTAGTCCCAGGTATTTGCAAGACCGCCGTAGATCTCGGAACCGGGATATACGAAACCTCTTGCTTTTGCCAATGCTACGATCTTCTCCATAGTCTTTTCCATATGTTTTCCTCACATTCTGCTGTTTGACAGCTTATATATTTATGCTTTTCATCATTTCAGTAAGATAAATGCCGTTCCTGAAACATTGGACAGATCAACATATCCATCCTCTGTTACCACAGCACCCGGGGAGACATAGACTGCCTTCTCCGTAAGATAGATGGGGATCTTCAGATCCGTAATGATCAAATGATCCTTTGTCTGCTGTTTCAATTCCAGATCGGACATGGTGGAATTACCCTTCACTGCAGCGATCTTGCCCTTCAGTTCATACCCGTTTTTGTATGCATCCCCAACAGTACCGTAGAAAAATGTGGTATCTGTGAATCTGGCGAAACTCTTTCCGCCGGAAAAGGTATACACTACCGCGATCTTGGAGGGATCCTCCGCCAAAGTCAGGACCTTGTCCACTTCTGCGGCGGTGGCGACTCCTTCTTCCTTGAAGCTTACGCTGAACTCCACTGCTTCTTTGGTCGCCATATCCTTAAGCTCGGATATTTTGTAATAGTCCTTATCGAAATCGTCAACCAGCCAATAGGTTATGGTCCCGTTTTCATTAACGATCAGTGAAGTATCCGCAAAGCTTTCCGGCAGGGTCACTTCCCCGCATCCGGCAAGCATACATACCATCAGGCACAGGCATCCGAATACCTTAATACGTTTATTCATTTTTTGCCTTTCTTTCAGGTCCCTTGACAGTCCCCGAGAAATCTTATCAAGATATTTTATCAAAAAGGGACATCACTTTCAACCTAAAGTTTGCAGAACTTCAAGACTTTTGAAATTCTCTCCCACATATCGCTTCATATACTTTTCTGCGATCTGCTGCAACTGCGTGAGAACACTGTCCGATACCGTAAAGGTATATAACTTTTCGATGGGACTTCTCACTATGTAATCCAGAGCATACACCGTTGACTCCTCCAAGGGATAGTCATTGGGTATACCCGGGAATTCTCCGTTGATCACAATGGACCTGAGTTCAAAGATACAACGCACCAGGGGATTGGGCAGTGCATCTTTGCAGAGTGCCCGCAGGGATTGATACAAAAGTTTCAGCAACTCTTTCTCGTCATTATTCTCCTGGGCATAATACCCTGCAACCTCCGCAAAGTACATGCCATAGCAGGCACCGATATAGTCCATGCGAAGTTCTTCGAAATAATTCTGAATATCCGCCTCGGCTATGGTATAAGCCGTTCTGCCTTCGTACACCTTAAATGTGCCGAAGACCAGGGGCGTGGTCATTGCAGACAATCTGTTATTCGGTTTTCTCGCGCCTCTGGCGAAGGCCTGGATCTTGCCTCTTTCTTTGGTCAGGATCGTCAATACTCTGTCGTACTCCCCCACGGGAGACTGCTTCAGAATGATCCCTGTAACTTGCGGATTCTCCTGCATATCGTAAATAATCCTCTATCTTGCCACTGCGTTCAAATCTTTTCCAATCGTCCATACCATTCCTCCTCTTTGTAACCTTGTACCGGTAACAATAGGGTCTGCAGGAACGGGACGAATATTCTGTTATTGTCTGGAAAGAATTAAGGGTTCACACTGATATCTTTGGGATTGTAGCCGAAGTTCTTCATCAGGAAATCACTGTCTCTCCAGTCCTTCTTGACCTTCACCCAAAGTTTCAGATTCACCTGCATCTCCAACATATCTTCGATCTCAGGTCTTGCCTGAGAACCGATCTTTTTGAGCATAGCGCCGCCCTTGCCGATGATGATTCCCTTGTGGGACTCTCTCTCGCAGACGATGGTTGCTTCGATATGGCAGATATTGCCGTTTTCCTTCATGCTCTCGATGCTGACTGCGATACCGTGAGGGATCTCATCCTCCAAGAGGCGCAGTGCCTTCTCACGAATCAGTTCCGCAACGATCTGACGCATGGGCTGATCGGTAATGGTATCTTCATCATAGAAAGCAGGTCCGTAAGGCAGATATTTGAAAATACACTGGATCAGGTCATCGGTACCGCTTCCCTTCAATGCGGAAACAGGTACGATCTCCTGGAAATCCAGTTCCTTTCTGTAAGTATCGATAAACTCCAGAATGGCTTCCTTCTTCACGGTATCGATCTTGTTGATAACAAGTATCACCGGTGTCTTGGTCTTCTTCAGCTGCTCAATGATATGTCTCTCTCCGGCGCCGATAAAGTTGGTAGGCTCAACCAGCCAAAGGATCACATCTACCTCATCCATGGTCTTCTCAGCAACATTGACCATGTAGTTGCCCAGCTTGTTCTTCGCCTTGTGGATACCGGGAGTATCCAGAAAAACGATCTGTCCCTGATCGGTGGTAAGCACCGTCTGGATACGATTTCTGGTAGTCTGGGGCTTATTGGATGTGATGGCGATCTTCTGTCCGATCAGTCGATTCATCAAAGTAGATTTTCCCACATTGGGACGTCCGATCAAGGTTACAAATCCGGACTTCTGTGATGCATTTTCACTCATATTCATTCCTCTTTTCACTCCTGTCCTAGATCATGGGCACATGCTCACGGAACAGGAAGGTACATGTAACATCAATTGCCATGATAACAAAAAGAACCGCGCAAACAATGGTCTTCTTTTTGGGATTCTCCACTGCAAATTTGCGGATAAACGGATCCATAAAATAAACTGCCGCAAGACCGCCTACCGCAAAAGTCAGTACGGAACGCAGGCAAACGAAACCGTCGATATTCAAAAACAATCCTCTGTAGTCCCACCATCTCTTTTCCCAGATAGCATACATCACATAACCGGTGATATATTCCAGGATACCGGTCACCAGCATGGAACCTACGAAAATAGCGGTAGGATGCTTCTTAAATCTGGCGGTACACAACAAAATAAAGAGACAGCCGAAGCCATATACCGGCAGATAAGGACCATAGAAGAAGCCGCTGTTTAACAGTTTATCTTCCACGAAATAATAGAACAATTCCTCATAGATCCATCCTGCAACACAGCCTCCGAAAAAGACCAAAAAATAGGTCTGCAGGAAATCAAATCCCTTGGGGCATTCCTTATATTCATACAACATTTTGAAAAAATCTTTTATTTTTTTCATGTTTATCCTCCGTACTCTCATAATCCATAAATATACGAAAAATACGGTTGTTTGTCAATCATTCCGGGGTACTCCTCTCTCTTTTTTACTCAAAAAAAACAGCAGCCGCAAGATCGCAGCTGCTGTCTTTTAATACTTGTTTTATTCTTTGATTCCCTTGTTGTCATCACTTACGGTAACGCTCTCGGCTACTTTCTGAATGGCACTTGCCTTCTTAGCCTTTCTCTTCTTGCCGGTGATCTTGAAGATAACGAAACCGATCACGAAGATCACTGCCCATACGATGATCTTAGGAATATTGATCAGGAACCATACGCCCAGCTCTCTGAAGAAGCCGATCACATCATCCAGGCTCTCTGCGAAGCCTTCCTGAATACGCTCCCAGGTGGTAGGCTCCTCGATAACTACGGGAGTGAGTTCCTGTACTTCGGAAACATTCAGATAAACGGTGCTGTATGTAACTTTGTTATCGATGGAACGAAGCTGGCTCTCCAGGCTGTCCAGCTGATAACGTACACTGGTGAGTCTGTCCTCCAGAACCAGAATGGTATCTAAGTCCTCTGCCTTCTCCAGGATGGAAAGCAGTCTCTCCTGCTCTACCAGCAGAGCATCCTTACGGCTCTTGGTATCTACATAGGAAAGAGTCACATCATTTACGTTGTCACTTCTTCTGATGACATTGCAGGCCTCAGAAACGGTGGTCAGGAATTCATACAGGTTATTCTGAGGAATGCGGATGGTCAGGTTCGCATAACGGGTATTCTTTCTGCCGGAATAATTGCTGCCGTTGTAGGAATCCATGTTCTCGATATAACCGCCGAAGCTGTTGATCTGAGCTTCCAGATTTCCCATGAGTGCTTCATATTCCTTGGTCTCCACTTCCAGATTTACATTCTTGATCAGCTTTCTGTCTGTAGCAGAGTTCTCTGTCACCTTCACCTGAGAATTGGAAGAAGAATTGTAATCACTGCCTTCGTAACCGTTGGTACCGGTCATCAAGACAGATTCATCAGCTGCCTCTCCGTAATACATGTCACCGACCTCTTTCATGGAAGGTGCTGCATTCATATAATTCGCACTATCCGACTTTGCGGCGCCACAGCCTGCCAGCATCACGACGCATAATCCTAAAGTTAATACTCTTACTAATCTGTTTTTCATATTTTGTCCTTTCCGGGGTCCCCCACAGAGCTTTCATTGCCCTCATACCCTAATAGACGAAAACCATTTAGAAAAGTTTTTCGATCTTCATAAATTTTTCTTTTTCAGAAAGAATTTTCTGTTCGTTACCTACTACACAGAGACATTCATCCCCCATAAATGCCTCGATATACTTAGCCAATGCTCTGATATCCTCAGGTGTTGCATCCAATACCTGATCACGAGACTTCTGTACCATCTCGTCGGTCAGACCGGTCATAAAAGCGCCTCTGGAACGATATCCTTTACCTGCAGCGGTAAGAGGTGTATCCAGTTCGCTGACTGCGCCGATGATATACTGAGTCATGGTTCTCTCGTCTGCCTCGTAGTTAGCGATAAACTCTGCAGCCTTCTCGTATACGTCGATGGATGCTCCCAGATTAGGATCACGGTAGGAGCAGAAATAGCTGTCTCCGTCACGGTTAAAGTTACACATACAGCCGTATGCGCCACCCTTTACACGAATGTTTACCCACAGATACTCATAGCCCATCATGACACGAAGCACGGTCAATGCACCGGTGTAAGGCAGGCCCTTCTTTAAGAAGTTGCCGGCACGGCATACGTAATCTACCTGTCCTGAGGTGGTAAAGCCTTCATTCTTCTTCACGGGTACGATGACAGGAGCCTCGGAAGGCACATCACAGGTATACAGTTTTGCTTTCAGAGCCTCGATAGGAGCCTCCAGTGCTTTCAGCGCTTCTGCATCACCGGTAAAGTCGATCATCAGATTTTCAGGACGATAGATCATCTTACAAACTGTGTGCAGTTTTTCTACCATGTCAGCCTTACGCTCTTCATAATGCTCGTTGAGATCGACTGCAAAACGCATCATATCGATACCGCTTAAGATCTCATCTAATGCGTTTCCTACACTCACATAAGACAATGCACGCTCGATGGCGGTGGTATGTCCGTAATTTGTCAAGGAATCCTTGGCCTTGGAGATGCACTCCTCCAACAGTTCCTTCAAGCGCTTGGTATCCTCTACCTTAGTGGTCAGGATCAGTTCTTCCATCAGTTCGATAGCCTTAGGCAGATTGCTGTAGAGTGCCTTGGTGCAGACCTCCATGGTCATGTGGAACTTATCGGGATCTTGTACATTACCGTAGTTATTCTGAGTTACAAAGATCTCACCGGTAGCCAGATTGATCTCACTGCAGAGATCACCGTAGGAATAATTTGCGGTATCCACATTGCAATAAACGGTCTTCAGGATCCCCAGATAAGGCAGATACTCTGCGGGAATATCATTGATGTTGAAGATCAGTCGGAAATAACCGATACCGTTGGTAAAGAAATCATGATGCAAAACAGGTGTGGTTCCCAGCATAAACTGTTTGTTGGAGAACTTAGGTGCCTCCCTGCGCAGATCTTCACGAGTCAAAAGAGGGATCTTCGCAATGTTTTCAGGAGTATCTTCTGTCTCACGGAAAGTTTCCAGACGTTTCATCATATCACGAACCGCCTGCAGGTCTTCCTCACTCATGCCAGCTTTCACAGCAGCCATTTTCTCCTTCAGTGCTGCTTCCTTCTTGGCTGTCAGGCCTTCCTCGGGCAGCAGAATAATGGTGGCATTGTGGTTATTGTGAAGGATATACTTGTCGATCAATGCCTCAAAGTAACCCTCTTCCGCTTTCTTACGCAGGATCGCATAAGTGTCATTGGCTGCGATATGCAGGAAAGGATCACCGCCGTAGAGCCAGCTGTCAAAAAGCTGCAGACCGAAGATCAGTCCCTTGGGAGTGGTACCGAAATCAGCCTCTCTGTATTTGAATTCAAAATGAGTGATGGCTGACAGCAATGCTTTGCGGTCGAAACCATTCTTCACGATCTTTTCCAGTTCTTCTTTTACAATCTTCTTGAACTCTGCTTCTTTGGAAGCCTCAACGCCCTTGGAAACAAATCCGAAGAAAGGCTGCTTGATACCGGTTTCGTATACACTAAATACATCCTTACCGATCTTCTGATTGATCAGAGCGGTCTTCAAGGGTGCACCGGGAACGGAACAAAGGGTAAAGTCCAGGATCTTCAGTGCGATATACAGCTCGGGATCCAGGGTATTTCCCACGGACCATACCTGTGCAAGATAAGTGCTGTCCTCAATGCTGTCACCCTCGCTGACAGAGATCTTCTTCTCCTCACGAACAGGCTCTGCAAAAGGAGGCTCGGTCTGTACTTCGGAATCTACTTCCAGATAGTCGAACTTGGAAAGGTATGCCTCGTCGATATAAGCAAGTTTCTCTGCCATATCCATATCACCGTAGAGGTAGATATAGCTGTTGGAAGGATGATAATAGGTTCTGTGGAACTCCAGGAACTGTTCATAAGAGAGGTCCGGAATATTCTCGGGATCACCGCCGGATTCCACACTGTAGGTGGTGTGAGGATACAACATTGCAGGGATCTCTCTCCACAGCATACTGTCGGAGGAAGAAAGCGCACCCTTCATCTCATTGTAAACTACACCGTTATAGGTCAGTTCACCATTCTCATCCAGTTCATAATGCCAGCCTTCCTGGCGGAAAATTGCCTCATTGGTATAGATGTTAGGATAGAACACCGCATCCAGATACACATGCATCAGGTTCTGGAAATCCTTATCGTTGCAGCTTGCAACAGGATAAACGGTCTTATCCGGGTAAGTCATCGCATTCAAAAAGGTATTCAGAGATCCCTTTACCAATTCCACAAAAGGGTCCTTTAAAGGGAATTCCTTGGATCCGCAAAGAACGGAATGCTCCAGGATATGAGGCACACCGGTGGAATCGGAAGGGGTTGTTCTGAAACCGATATAGAATACCTTATTATCATCCTGATTAGAGATCAGAGCGATCTTTGCTCCGGTCTTTTTGTGTCGAAGGACATAAGTAACACTGTCAATGTCCTTTACTTCTTTTTTCTCAAGCACTTCATATGCCGCTAAATCTTCTACTCTCATTTCTAGTCTCCTTACTACTTTATAATGCCATAATAGCCAGCTTGCTGACTGATAATTCCTGAATCACCACACCTTTGGATTCCTTTTCTTCCGGTGTCATCTTCACCAGTTCCTCCACAGGCAGTGTCTTTGTGACATACTCCCGCTTCTTTTTTCCAAAAAGTGTCTTTTTTTCCTGAATGATATTGATCTTCACTCGGGCTTTCATCTGCTTGTACAGCATCACCAGAAAACTTTTCTCCCCCAGGTAATACAGATGCGTTTCCAGGGTATCTTCCGGATCAGCTTCTTCCAGGATGTATTTCTGTACGAGCAAACGGAACTTAAACATCACTTCCTCGGATTCCAGCATTTCCGCAAAGGTGAATTTGCATCCCACATACACTCTGGAAGTATCCTGCATCCCGTACTTATATGCCTCATACGTTGTCTTCTGCATAGTCGATATCCTCAATCTTGTATCCGCTCATTCTGCAGGCATCCTGAATGCTCTTCATGGAAAGTCCTGTCTCCTCCGCCAGTTCCTTCATGGTCACCTTGCGGTGCAGTTCCTCTGCCAGTTCTCTGGCTTTGTCCGCAACCACATTGACCTTATCTGCCACCTTGCGGTCCTGTTTGGCGTTGTCAGCATTCTCTGAAATGTAATCCTCCATGGCATCCATCATCATCTTAGCCAGCATGCCCTGAACCTCGGAAGGATCCTCTAAACTGCCTAACATACCTACGCCGATGGTCAATGCCACATTACCTTCACCGATCAGGTCTTCCAGGAAAACGCCCTGGCCGGCATACAACTTGGCAACATCGATCACATCCTTCAAATACACTTCGATCAGTTTCTGCTGAGCATCCAGATCTCCCGCCATAGCAGAGATAGAATATGCTTTGATCTGTCCATCCGTATAGGTGGGCAATGCAGCGATCTCGTCCATGTAATCCTGCAGATAATTCTTCTCCTCATCTGTCAGGAAATCATCCATATTCAAAGTCTGACCGATACCGATCTTATGTTTCAGAAGGTAATCAAATACCATCTGCAGCTGTTCGGAGGTAAGTTCCAGTTCCGCAAAGGCTTCCTTTACCTGATCCTCACTAATGGTATTGCCCTGGTCTTTCGCCAAAGCACGCACTTCCTCCAGTTTTTTCGCGAACAATAATTCTTTTTTCTGACTCATTTTTATGCCTCTCGCTCCGAAAAATTTTATTTTACATGTTCATGGGTGAACAGATGCTCCTGGCAGTACTCGAAATTACCGTTGCACTTGGAGCAATAACGGAATTCCAGTTTATCATTCATTGCATCGGTCTGTCCGCAGATCGCGCACTTATGGCCTGTAGAAGGACTGGGATTCCTGCGGATCTCATTCTGAAACTGTACTCTTCTCCTGATCTGCTTCGGTGATATATGACGCTTTACCTGGAAATAGAATACCGCAAAGTTCAAAAGGGAAGCCGCGATGGCAGCTACCGTGAACCAGTTAAGTGCAAAGAAGGCCTGCACCATCTCGAATACCAGCATCACACCATACAATATTCCGAGCCATTTTACCCTCACAGGGATCACGAACATCAGAAGTACCTGTGCGTTGGAATAAGTCATTGCATATGCCAGGAAAATGGACATGTTGATATAATAGGTGCTGTAGAACATAGCTCCTGCCGACAGGAAGGAAGCCAGATAGCTTGCATTGCTGCCGCCCAAAAGCAGAAGGTAGATACCTGTCACCACAATACTGAACAGCACCGTGATACCGATACCTCTGAAGATATACACATTATATCTCCAGGTTCCCCAGGCTCTCTCCAGATTGGTTCCCAGGCTATAATAAAACAGCAGCATGATCACCACCAGAAATGCATCCAGTGATGAAGTTAAGGATGTAGGGGGAACCAATACCCAGGTCAGGATCCTCCAGATCTGTCCTTTAAAGATCAGATAAGGGTTCAATGTCAGATACTGAAACAGTCCCGGCAATACCATCTGGATCACATAACCTACCACATAACATCCCAATAAGATCACAGTCAAATTCGATATTGCATACTTACCGAATTTTCTTTCCAAATTACTCATGTCAAACCTCAAAACATTTTACTTTTTCTCACTGATAAATACATAGTACAGATCTTCGTCTGTCTCGGTGTGAACCAGATGTCCGAAATCGGATACCGTTACCAGTTCACCGTCCTTACGTTTGATCCTGTATTCTACGTAATCCAGTTTCTTATTATTCTGCTCCACCTGCATCAGGATGGACTCCTGAACCGCAGGATAATCCTCAGGATATACCAGTCCCTTGAAGCTGTTGCCCACCAGGAGTCGGAATTCCTCCTCCGTATCGCATCCGAAAATATCCCACAGATGACTGTTGGCGAAAACGATCTGTTCCTCTTCATCCGCATGATAGATCAGGAAGCCGCCGGGAACACCTGCCAAGATCTCATTGTTAAAGTGTGCGGCAGTCTTGTCCGTCATATACAGATAGTATTCCTTACGTCCATCGATGACACGCAGGAAATAACAATGAATTCTGCACCAGTACAGGCTGTTTTCACTGCTGAGACGGCATTCAAGCACTGCACCCTGCTCCGGTTTCGCCTCAGCCTCACGGAACATACGCTTGAATCTGGGGCGATCCTCGTAATGCACGAAATTGATCATCTGCTGCTGAAGGACCTCTTCTACAAAAGTCTTATTGATCTGGAAAATATCCATAAAGGCCTCGTTGGCTGCGGAAAGGATATAATTACCCTTCTCTCTGCTGACCATACAGACCGCACCCACGATCTTATTGATGGCATCCGTCTCAGCCATATTGTTGCTGATGATTCCGATCATCTCTTTTCTATCCAGCAAAGAGAATCGGATCTCCTTCTCATTCTCTTTGATGAAGGCTTCGCTCTGTACCAGAATGTCCTCATATGCATCCAAAGGCAAAGGTGCGGAATAATAGAAGCCCTGAATATAGTCGCAGCCCATTCTCATCAGGAATTCCTTCTGTTCCCGGGTCTCAACTCCTTCTGCTACCACCTGCATACCGGATTCCTTGGAGAAAGCGATGGTATGCTTTAACATGCTGTTGCCCTGAGGCGTTCCGATGAAGTCGATCAGGGATTTGTCCAGTTTAATGGCATCAAAGTGCATGGTCTGAAGGCTTGCCAGAGAAGAATATCCGGATCCAAAGTCATCCATGTGGAAAGAGAACCCTCTCTTGTACAGATACTCATAGAACTCTTTGGCATTCTCTGATTTGATGGCCATGCTCTCCGTGATCTCGATAGGGACCAGGGAAGGATCCACGCCGATGCGCTTAACGATGCTCTCATATAACTGTGCGGAATCAGGGCGATGAAGCGATGCTCCGGAGAGATTGACGGAGATCGGTACTCTCGCTACATCTCTGTCACCCAGACGCTTCTGCAGTTTGCAGGCTTCCACAAACATAAACTCATCCAACTGACTGATCAGGCCATCTCTCTCAAATACAGGAATAAAAAGGTTCGGTGCAATGAGCTTGCCGTCACTGTCTCTCCAGCGCACCAGCGCTTCCGCACCACACAGGCGCTGGGAGTCAGCCTCATACTTAGGCTGCAGCCAGAGTTCAAACTCATGATTGTGCAAAGCCGCATCGAAGCGCAGTTCCATCTCGCGTTCTCTTCTCTGCTGCTCCACGAATTTATTGTCGTAAAGAGCTAATGTATTACCGAACTGATGACGAATGCTGTCCAACGCCGCCAGGGCCTTGTTGCAGATCTCGTCTACGGGCATGGAATGATCTACACCTTTATAGATACCGAATTTCATCTGCAGATTTTTGATGGGACAATTTTCCATCAGGAAATCTACGAAGCCCTGGATATCGTTCTCGGACCAGGTATCGTCATAGACAGAGAAGGCAGCAAAAATATCATCTCTCAGTCTCGCTACCAGATGATCTTCCTGCTCGATGGTCTTTAAATTACGACCGATGGAACGAAGAACACGGTTGCCCATCTCCATACCATACTGCTGATTCACCAGGCCGAAATCTTCAATATCTCCCACCAGCAGATCGTAGGATTTCTGAGGATTCTTCTCCAGCAAGGTCTTGATCTTGCGGAAGAATGCCTCCTTGTTATAAAGGTCTGTTACTTTATCAAATTCCACATCGATGAGATCGATGGTATTGTCTTTGAAATTCAGGATGTTCTTGATCTTACCTGTCAGTATCTCCGGATGCAGGGGCTTTCGCATATAACTGTAAACACCCAGTGACAGAGCCTCGATCTCCTCACGGACCGCATCCGCCCCGTCTGAGATACAGATCACGGGAATGGTGGAAAAAGCTCTGTTCTCTCTGTATTCCTCCAGAAATTCTCTGGCTGACATGCCCTGCAGATTCACATCCAGAATGACCAGTGAGATCACATAGCGACGATCTCTCAAGATCATCAGTCCCATCTCTCCGTCATTCACAGTCAGAACGTCGTACTCCTTACTCAGAAGTTCACGTACCTGATATCTGTTGTTTTCATCGGAATCGATCACCAGGATCAGTCTCTTATTTCTGTCTTCTCTATATCCGCTTTCCATGAATATGCCCCCAAAAAGTGAGTTTTAGACATAATAATACATATGAATTATACTATAAAACTGAGGGTAATGTAAACAAATAACCGCATTTTACTTCCAACACTTCTATACTTTTTGTTCATTGCTTTCTTCCTATATTTAGTGTATAATATACAAGTTAAAGTGTCGAATTATGTGCATTTAAGACACTAACATGGTAATTCTGAAAGGATGTTGATTATGAACGACCAGAAAACAGTTGCTACCCTCGGTATCGACATTGGTTCCACCACCGTTAAGATAGCAATTTTAGACGAAAAACACACGATTCTGTTTTCGGATTATGAAAGACATTTCGCAAATATCAGAGAGACACTCTCTTCTCTTTTACAGAAGGCATATGCGCAGATCGGCAATCTGGATCTGCATCCCATGATCACCGGTTCCGGCGGTCTGACTCTTGCCAACCATCTGGGGGTGCCTTTTACACAGGAAGTCATTGCGGTAGCTACTTCCCTGAAGGAGCTTGCGCCTAAGACCGATGTTGCCATCGAGCTGGGCGGTGAAGATGCTAAGATCATCTATTTCGAGGGCGGTAATGTGGAGCAGAGAATGAACGGTATCTGCGCAGGCGGTACCGGATCCTTCATCGACCAGATGGCTTCTCTGATCCAGACGGATGCTTCCGGCTTAAACGAATATGCCAAGAATTACAAATCACTTTATACCATCGCTGCAAGATGCGGTGTATTTGCCAAGACTGATATTCAGCCTCTGATCAACGAGGGTGCTACCAAGGAAGACCTGGCTGCTTCTATCTTCCAGGCCGTTGTCAACCAGACCATCTCCGGTCTTGCCTGCGGTAAGCCCATTCGCGGTCACGTGGCTTTCCTGGGTGGTCCTCTGCATTTCCTGTCAGAGCTGAAGACTGCCTTCATTCGTACTCTGAAATTAGACGAAGAACATATTATCGATACAGACAATTCTCACCTATTTGCCGCTATCGGTTCTGCATTGAACGCGAAGGAAGACGTGACCTACTCTCTGGAAGAAATGGTTGCAAAGCTTTCCTCCGAGATCAAGATGGAATTCGAAGTAGAACGTATGGAGCCTCTCTTTGCGGATGAAGCTTCCTACGAGGCGTTCCAGAAAAGACACGCAGAACACAAGGTAGGCGCCGGAAATCTGGCTACCTACAAGGGCAATGCCTTCTTAGGTATCGACGCAGGTTCCACCACCACCAAGATCGCTTTGGTGGGCGAGGATGGTTCCCTGCTCTACTCCTTCTACAGCAACAATGACGGAAGTCCCTTAAAGACTGCCATCCGCTCCCTGAAGGAGATCTATGCACAGATGCCTGAAGGCGTCAAGATCGTACGCTCCTGCTCCACCGGTTACGGCGAAGCTTTGATGAAGGCTGCTTTCCTGTTGGATGACGGCGAAGTCGAGACCGTTGCCCATTACTATGCAGCTGCCTTCTTCAACCCCGAAGTTGACTGTATCCTGGACATCGGCGGTCAGGATATGAAATGTATCAAGATCAAAAATCAGACCGTTGACAGTGTCCAATTAAATGAGGCATGTTCCTCCGGCTGCGGTTCCTTCATCGAGACTTTTGCGAAATCCTTGAACTACAGTGTACAGGACTTCGCTAAGGCTGCTCTTTTTGCAGAGCACCCCATCGACTTAGGTACCCGTTGTACCGTATTTATGAACTCCAAAGTTAAGCAGGCGCAGAAGGAAGGTGCAAGTGTTGCCGATATCTCTGCCGGTCTTGCTTATTCCGTTATCAAGAATGCACTGTTCAAAGTTATCAAAGTATCCGACGCTTCCGAGTTAGGACGCAATATCGTTGTTCAGGGTGGTACCTTCTACAATGATGCGGTACTTCGTTCCTTCGAAAGGATCGCCAACTGTGAAGCCATCCGTCCCGACATTGCCGGTATCATGGGTGCTTTCGGTGCAGCCCTGATCGCAAGAGAACATTTCGAGGAAGGCTACCAGACCAGTATGCTCTCCTACGAGAAGCTCTGTGCACTGCAATACGAGACCAGCATGGCAAAATGCCGCGGCTGTACCAACAACTGCCGACTTACCATCAACAAGTTCTCCGGCGGTCGTCAATTCATTTCCGGAAACCGTTGTGAGCGCGGTATCGGCGGCCAGAAGAACTCCACCAATGTACCCAACCTTTTTGAATATAAGCTGCAGAGACTCTTCTCCTATCCTTCCCTTGACGCAGACAAGGCGCCTCGCGGCACGGTAGGTATTCCCAGAGTCCTGAATATGTATGAAAACTATCCTTTCTGGCATGTTTTCTTTACCAAATTAGGTTACAGAGTGGTTCTCTCTCCCAGTTCCAACCGTAAGATCTACGAATTGGGTATTGAATCCATTCCCAGTGAATCCGAGTGTTATCCCGCAAAGCTTGCTCATGGTCACGTGACCTGGCTGATCAAGCAGGGCGTCGACTTTATCTTCTATCCTGCTCTTTTCTATGAGCGTGATGAAGTTCCCGGCGCTAATAACCACTACAACTGCCCTATCGTAACTTCTTATTCCGAGAATATTAAGAACAATGTGGAAGAGATCTCCAACGGTGGCTTCCCTCTCCGCAATCCTTTCATGTCCTTTAGAGACATTGACACCGTAACAAGTGCTCTGCTTCGTGAATTCAAGGAATTGCCTGCATCCGAAGTAAAGGAAGCTGCTAAGGAAGCCTGGGCTGAGCTTGCAAATGTCCGCGAAGATATGCGCAAGAAGGGCGAAGAGACCCTGAAATATCTGGAGGAGACCGGAAAGCGCGGCATCGTTCTCGCAGGTCGTCCCTATCATGTGGACCCTGAGATCAACCATGGTATTCCCGAGTTGATCACTTCCTTCGATATTGCAGTCCTCACCGAGGATTCTATTTCCCACCTTGGCTGTCCCGACAGACCTTTGATCGTATCCGACCAGTGGATGTATCACTCCAGACTGTATGCGGCAGCAAGTTATGTGAAAACTGTTGAAAACCTGGATATGATCCAGTTGAACTCCTTCGGCTGCGGTCTGGATGCCGTTACCACCGATCAGGTGAACGATATCCTCTCCGGTTCCGACAAGATCTACACCTGCTTAAAGATCGATGAGGTCAACAACCTGGGTGCCGCAAGAATTCGTGTGCGTTCCCTTCTCTCCGCCATCAAGGTTCGAGAGAAATTGAACAAGAAGCGCACCATTCGTTCTTCTGCCATCGAAAGAGTTGTATTTACAGAGGAAATGCGTAAAGACTACACCATCCTCTGTCCTCAGATGTCTCCTATCCACTTCGATATCTTCGAGCCTGCTTTTGCAGCCTGCGGATACAATTTCGAGGTATTGGGCAATGACAATAAACATTCCGTTGATGTAGGTCTGAAATATGTAAATAACGACGCCTGCTATCCTTCCCTTCTGGTGGTAGGCCAGATCATGGAAGCATTGCTTTCCGGCAAATACGATCTGAATAAGACTGCCATTGTTATGACTCAGACCGGCGGCGGATGTCGTGCTACCAACTACGTAGGTTTCATCCGCAGAGCCCTGAAGAAGGCAGGTATGGAGCAGATCCCTGTCATCTCCCTGAATCTGGGCGGCATTGAATCCAACCCCGGTTTCCACATGAATGCAGATGTACTGATGCGTGCCGCTCTGGCTGCAGAGTTCGGTGACATCTTTATGAGATGTGTATACAGACTGCGTCCTTATGAAGCAGTTCCCGGCAGCGTCAATGCGTGCCATCAGAAATGGTTAAAGGTCGCAAGAGAATTTGTAGCCGGTAAGCATATCAGTCTCTTCAAGTTTAAGAAGCTCTGCCGCGATATGATCCGCGACTTTGATTCCATCGAGATCCGTGATATCAAGAAACCTCGTGTGGGCATCGTAGGTGAGATCCTTGTGAAGTTCTCTCCCGCAGGTAACAACCATCTGGTAGAACTGCTGGAAAGCGAAGGTGCAGAGGCAGTGGTTCCCGATCTGATCGACTTTATGCTGTACTGCTTCTACAACCAGATCTACAAGGCGGAAGAATTAGGCACCAGCAAGAAGGCTGCAAGAGTTTCCTCCTTAGGCATTTGGGCTATCGAGCATATCCTTCGCGGTACTTCCACCAAGGAATTTAAGAAGAGCAAACACTTCTCTTCTCCTACTCCTATCCGCGAGATCGCACGTTTTGCAGAGTCCATCGTAAGCATCGGTAATCAGACCGGTGAAGGATGGTTCTTGACCGGTGAAATGATCGAGCTGATCCACGACGAAGTACCTAACATCGTCTGCACACAGCCTTTCGGTTGTCTTCCCAACCATGTAGTAGGTAAGGGTGTAATCAAGGCATTGCGCAAGGCTTATCCCGAATCCAATATCGTAGCTATCGACTACGATCCCGGCGCCAGTGAAGTTAACCAGCTGAATCGAATCAAGCTGATGCTCTCCACCGCGCAGAAGAATCTGGAAAAATAACACAAATAAAAACCCCGCAGTTTCTGCGGGGTTTCTTTTTGTTTTGTCAGGATGCCAGGGATCGCTCCTCCAAATATTTCTGCAGGATCGCTGCCACTTCCTCCGGGCAGACGCCTGCATCCAGGATCATTTCATTCAAGGATTCCAGTTCGCGCTTTTTCTTCTCCTCGAACAGTTCCTCCAACTCTCTTTTCTCGGCATTTAATTTGCCCTGTAGTGTTTCAATGATCTCTTCTTTTGCAGCGATCTTCTCGTCAATCGACTTTCTCTGACCTCTGGCCATATGCTACCTCCATATTCTGATGTACTCAGTACTAAGTTTCGCCTGTTAGGCTTGTACTAATAACAGTATATGAAAGTCCTATAGAAATTATGCTAATTTTTACCATTCAGGTCGTAAGGAGTTACCTGATATACATAGTAATTTAACCAGTTGCTGTAAAGGTTGTTGCTGTGAGATCTCCACTGCAGCAAAGGCTTCTCCTGAGGATCGTTGTTAGGGTAATAATTGTAAGGGATCTGGATAGGCAGACCCTTGTTCAGATCTCTGAAATATTCGTTATTCAGAGTATATCTGTCATACTCGGGATGGCCGGTAACAAAGATCTTCTTACCGCCCTCAGCAATGGCAAGGAATACTCCTGCAGCCTCGGATTCTGCCAAAATGGTCAGATCTTTGCAAGCATGGATAGCATCTGCAGGGGTCTCGGTATGACGGCTGTGAGGAGCCAGGAAAATATCATCGAAACCACGAACCAGAGGGATCTTACGATTTGCCACCTTATGTTCGTAGATACCGAAGAGTTTCTGAGGCAGCTGCTTTTTATTGATACCGTAATAATGATAAAAACCTGCCTGAGCTGCCCAGCAAATATGAAGGGTGCTGGTAACATGGGTCTCAGCCCAGTCCATGATCTCACAGGTCTCTTCCCAGTAGTCTACTTCCTCGAAAGTAATATCCTCAACAGGTGCACCGGTAATAATCATACCGTCAAAATATCTGTCGCGAATATCATCCAAAGAGGTATAGAACTGATTGAGGTGACTGGCGGAAGTATTCACAGATACGTGGCTCTGTACATTCATAAAAGTCACATCGATCTGCAAAGGGGTATTGGACAGAGCGCGCAGCAGCTGCAGCTCGGTGTCCTGTTTGATAGGCATATTATTTAAGATCAAAACCTGCAGGGGACGGATATCCTGGTGCAGAGCTCTGTTTTCGTCCATGACGAATACGTTCTCGTTCTCCAGTATTTCCAGTGCAGGCAGATTACTTTGTGTTCTGATAGGCATATGTTTTCTCCTTACAAAGATGCAGTCGAATCATCGACTGCATCAACTTCAAAGCATTATAACACAACATTCCGTTTACTTCAAGCCGTACTGCTCCAGGAAATCGTCTTCCGACAGGATCGGCACACCCAATTCTTTGGCTTTCTTATTCTTTCCGGAAGTAGACGTAATATCGTTGTTGATAAGGCATGTGGTTTTACCGGTGACACTTCCGGTGACCTTTCCGCCCTTGGACTCGATCAGGTCCTTCAGTTCATTACGATTCTCGAAATGATTCAGGGAACCGGTGATCACGAAGATGCATCCCTCCAGGGTCTGACTGCCCTCTTCGATGACGGGGATCTCTATGGTCACTTCGGACAACAGCTTCCGAATGATTCGCTGATTCTCTGCATTATGGGTATATTCTACGAAGGCTTTCGCGATCACCTCGCCAACTTTATCAATAGCCGCCAATTCTTCCGCATCCGCAGCAAGAACCGCCTCCATATCATAACCAAAATACTTGCTCAACATCTTGGCATTGGCAACACCGATATTGGCGATACCCAGTCCATAGATGATCCTGGGCAGGGTCGTCTTTCTGGACGCATCAATACTGCTGATCAGGTTATTGTAGGACTTCTCTCCAAAGCCTTCCATCTCGCAGATCTTATCGCGATGTTCCTCAAGATGATACAGATCCGCAAATTCATGGATCAATCCCAGATCTACGAATTTCTCCAAGGTAGCCTCGGACAGACCGTCAATATTCATGGCATCACGGCTTACAAACTGAGTAAATGACTTGATTTGCTTTGCAGGGCAGGCTTCATTCACACAATACAGGGACTGAGCCTCATTGGCTTGACGGATCTCTGTTCTGCCGCCGCAAACAGGGCAGGTGCAGGGGATCTCCAGGCTGTCGCTGCAGGTCAGATTCTCTGCGATCTGAGGGATGATCATATTTGCTTTGTAGACAGTGATCTTGTCACCGATACCCAGTTTCAAACTCTTTACGATACTGATATTGTGCACGGAAGCACGGCTAACCGTGGTTCCTTCTAATTCCACAGGCTCAAAAATAGCCACGGGATTGATCAGACCGGTTCTGCTGGCACTCCATTCGATCTCCAACAAGGTGGTCTCTCTGAGTTCATCCGCCCACTTAAAAGCGATACTATGCTTCGGTGTCTTGGCTGTTCTGCCCAGAGAAGCACCGTAAGCCACGTCATTGTATTCCAGCACCAAACCGTCTGAAGGAATATCGTAGGATTCGATGGCTTTCTCGAAACTGCTGATCCTGTCGAGGATCGTATCTTCCGTCACCACATAATGCTCTACCACATCAAAACCAAGCTTGCTCAGATAAGCAAACCGTTCCGTTACCAGCGCCAGTTCTTCCTCCGTGCCTTCTGCACTTACCAGCTGGAAGGCATAGAAACGAACCTTTCTCTTTGCTGTGATCTCACTGTTTAACTGTCTCACGGAACCGCTGCAGAGATTTCGGGGATTCTTATACTTGGCCTCTTCATCTGCGATCTCCGCATTCATAGCCTCAAAATCGGAATAACTGATGACTGCTTCTCCGCGAAGCACCATCTTTCCCTTAAAAGGAATGGAAAGAGGCACATTCTGAAAGGTTCTGGCATTTCCTGTGATCACTTCTCCGATCTCGCCGTTACCTCTGGTCACCGCCTTGGATAATTTGCCATCCTCATAAGTCAAAACAACAGTCAGGCCGTCCAGTTTCCAGCTAAGCACCGCCTCATGTCCCCCAAGCCAGCTGCGCAGTTCCTCGCGGCTCTTGGTCTTTCCCAGGGAAAGCATAGGTGTCTCGTGTCTTTCCTTCGGCAGTTCATCTACCGCTTCATATCCCACACGAATGGTAGGGCTGTTGGACAAGGTCACGCCGGTCTCTGCTTCCAGGGCAACCAGTTCATCGTATAAAGCATCATATTCGAAATTGCTCATGATCTCGCGGTCTTCCGCATAATAGGCCTTTGCAGCCTGATTCAGGATCTCCACAAGATATTTCATTCTCTCATTCTTCATCGATATTTATACCTTCTTTATTCCGCAATCTGCATAAAGTCTTGCAATGTCCTCATCGGGCAATTCCCGATACTCACCGGGCTTAAGATCCTCCAACAATATGTGCATTACTCGAATACGCTTCAGGCTCTTCACCTGATAACCGCAAGCGGCACACATTCTTCTGATCTGTCTGTTCAGTCCCTGGGTCAAAATGATTCGAAATGTATACTTGCCGATCATCTCCACCTCACAGGGTCTTGTATTGGCATCGATATCCTTCAGATACATTCCGCCCGCCATGGTTTTCAGGAAATCTTCCTTGATCTCCTTATCCACTTTGACGATATATTCCTTCTCGTGACGGTTGGCACCCTTCATCATTCCCTGAATCAGGTCACCGTCATTGGTCAACAGTAAAAGTCCCTCAGAATCCTGATCCAAACGACCTGCATAGGTTACTCTGATGGGGTACTTTACCGCCTGTGCAATAGTCTTCTTCGCATGAGGATCCTTCTCGGTACAGGTGATTCCTACTGGTTTGTAGTAAGCCAGTACCACCTTTTTCTCCTGTCCCTGAATGACCTTTCCGTTCACGGTAATGGTGTCTTCTCCACTAACGCTCTGTCCGGGAGTAGGGACCGATCCATTCACCAATACTCTGCCCTGCTCGATCAATTTATCCGCATCCCTTCGGGAACAGACTCCTGCATGCGCAAGATATTTATTCAGTCTCATTGATTCCATGGTGTCATATCCTCAATTCGCATCACTTTGGGTACTCCCAGAGGCTCTGTAAGGCCCATTTTAGCCGTTTTATCTGCCAACTCGTTAAATTCCACATTGGTGTGTGCAGCGACCTTAGTAAAGGTAATATCGATCATTCTGCTCCACTGTTTCATATTCTCGGCATACATAGCTGTGAGTTCCTGCTTTGCTTTCCATACACCGGTAACCCACTTTTCAATGCCTTCATAGTCGTAACAGATCTGCACCTTACGATATCCGGACATCTGCGCTGCTCTTACTGCATACATGGCACCCAACATCTCGCCGGTCACATTTCTGTGCTGAAGAGACTGCTCCTTGTTACCACTGCCGCACTGAGTATAGATCCGACCGTCAGGCAACAAAAAAACGCAGCCGAAAGCATAACGCTTCACGGAATCTTCATAGCTTCCGTCCACATAGGCGATCAATTTGTCGGAAGCCTTAGGAATATAGTATGCCTTATCTCCCACAGTCTCCCATTTTGCATCTGTCAAATGATCCAGGTCAGGAACTGGTGCTTCTTTTTCTGCTGCAAGTCCCATATAGTCCTTTGCTTCCTGCAGTGTGGAAAAGCCCTTATAATCCGCTCCCGGGAAACCATCCACAGATGCTTTACAGTCTGCCCAGTTATCAAAAATTCCTTCTGTTTTACCGCATTTCACCGCATAATATTTTTTCGCTGCCATGTTATTCTCCGACTGCACACAATGTCCATAATACTGATCCTATTTTACCATGAAATGACTTTTTTTACAACGAAAAAGGCCCCCGAAACAATGTTTCGGGGGGCCTGGGTTACTTATTCACTCTCATCATTCATCCACTCACTCTCGAAAATCCGTCTGCTTCGCAGACCAGTGCTTCGTACTGCTGATTTTCTCGAGTTACGCTCGGGTGTTTCATACAATTGACCATTGGTCAATTGTCATCCTTCGCTCTGCGAGCTCAGTCAATGCTCACTTCGCGCCGCTTGCGTTCCTTCCTCTTGCATTCACAAAAACCATCTGCTTCGCAGATGTCGTCACTTCGTGACTTTTGTTTTTGTTTCATGTACGCTCGGGTGAACGCAAATGTCGCTTCGCGCCGCTTGCGTTCCTTCCTCTTGCATTCACAAAAACCATCTGCTTCGCAGATGTCGTCACTTCGTGACTTTTGTTTTTGTTTCATGTACGCTCGGGTGAACGCAAATGTCGCTTCGCGCCGCTTGCGTTCCTTCCTCGCTACACGCTAGACGATTCCCTGGGCCTTCATTGCATCTGCAACCTTCAGGAAGCCTGCAATGTTTGCTCCTGCTACGT
>JAKSRX010000025.1 GCA_024403365.1 Acetatifactor sp.
ATCTGAAGCGTGTCATCGCGGCCATCGGCGGCAAGGCCCACCGCATCACGGTCATCATGCCCTTCCTCTCCGCGAGCCGTCAGCATCGTCGCTCCGCCCGCGAATCCATGGACTGCGCCCTGATGCTTCAGGAGCTTGAGTCGATGGGCGTATCCAACATCATTACCTTTGATGCCCATGATCCCCGCGTACAGAACTCTATTCCTTTAAATGGTTTCGACAACTTCACTCCCCCCTATCAGTTCATCAGATCTCTGTTGGCGGAAGAAAAGGATCTGATCGTGGACAAGGATCACATGATCGTTATCAGCCCTGACGAAGGTGCTTTGGATCGTGCCATCTACTTTGCAAGCGTTCTTGGTGTAGACACCGGTATGTTCTATAAGCGTCGCGACTACTCCACCATCGTAAACGGTAAGAACCCTATCGTTGCTCACGAATTCCTGGGCGACAACATTGAAGGCAAGGATGTCATCATCATCGATGATATGATCTCCTCCGGCGGAAGTATGATCGATACTGCGAAACAGCTGAAGAAAATGAATGCCCGTCGCGTATATATCTGCTGTACCTTCGGTCTTTTCACAGAGGGCTTAGGTGCTTTCGACGAGGCGTATGCAAGAGGTGACTTCGATAAGGTGGTAACCACCAACCTTACTTATCTTCCTCCCGAGATCTACGAGAAGCCTTACTTCGTAGAAGCTGATATGAGCAAGTTCATTGCTTCCCTGATCGACTTCATGAACCATGATGCTTCCCTTTCCAACGTTATGGCTACTACCGAAAAGATCCACGAAGTACTGGATACCTACAACGAGCAGAACAGAAAATAAAACATAAAAAACTCCCAACCGCATCTCGCGATTGGGAGTTTTCTTTTTACTGTTGCTGTTGCTGATATTCCGCAAAATCCAAAGTGATTTTAAAAAGGTCTCCGTCCAGATAGATGGTAAATTCACCGCCCTGTACCTGAGTCAGGCTCTTGGCGATGGAAAGACCCAGGCCGCTGCCTTCCGTACTTCTGGCGGAATCCCCTCGAATGAAACGTTCTGTCAGTTCATCCGGCTGGATATTCATCTGCTGTCTGGATATATTTTTGATAGAAGCAATGACTCTGCCATCTCTTTTCTCGATATCACAATACACTCTGGTATTCTCCATAGCATATTTACAGATATTGCTCAAAAGGTTCTCCAGTACTCTCCACATACGTCGGCTGTCCGCAAAGATATAAGCAGAACCGCCGCCGGCGTCAAAGATCATGGTCAATCCCTTCTCTTCAAACTTCTCGGAGAATTCGCCAATTCCCTGATTGATCAATTCGGTCAAATTCAACTTCTCTTTGTTGAGGATAATATTGCCGGAGGAGATCTTGGAAGCCTCCACCAGGTCATCCGTCAACTGTTTCAGACGATGTGCCTTGGTATCCAGAATATCGATATATCCCTTGGCAGGCTCTTCCTTGATCTTCAATCTCTTCAACAGATCCACATAGTTGATGATGGAGGTCAGAGGCGTCTTGATATCGTGAGATACATTGGTGATCAGATCTGTCTTCATCTGCTCATCTTTCATACTGGTCTTAACTGCTTTACGGATACCTTCACCGATATTATTGACCGCTACAGCCAATTCACGATTGTTTCCATGCAAAGACTCGCTGTCCAGATTGAAATCCACCTCTCCGTCTCTGATCTTATTGATACCATCTATAATAGTGTTCTGTTCCGCATGCTGCTTAAACAGGAACATACCGATCACAACATTGAAGGCAACAATGGCCACCAGGATCAATGCAGCGATCCACTTCCGGTCCACAAACAGATACAATGCCACGATACCGGAAAGATTGATCAGCAGATACAGATTATACGGGATCAGACTACTGATAACCGAGTTTCTGTGGGTGAGGATAAAGCGAAGCAGCTTGGAACACACTACACCAATTTTATAGAGCAGACTGCCTTCCCATAAAACATTAGCCTTCACTCTTCTCACAAAACTGTAGAATATGATACCGATGGCTACACTCAGGAGCAGACCGTAGATCGCAAAATCACCGTACTGATAGACTCTGGATAATTTAATGGAATCGGCATCCGAAGTAACGATACTGGACATCTCCGCCATTTTGATCAGTTTCTGATATCCCCAATAAGCCCCGAATCCGAACAGTGCCGCCAACAGCAAAAGCACTTCTGTCCAGGATCTGTCGAAATTCTTCAGGTGAATGCTTTTCTCTCCGTTCTCGTCGTATACAACACCGGTTGTCACAGCACGTATCACACCAACGATCAGCCATGCCAGCATCAACACTGTCAGGATCACCATGATCTTCGCCGACATTGGAACGATGGTATCATATACGAGATATGCATCATGAAAGGCATCTCCGGCCGCATAAGTAGTATCAAGTCCCAACCATATATGAGTATTATCCGGGTAGGAAAACTCATGCTCGCCTATGAGCTTGTAGATCTCCTCCTCACTCATGATGGTATTTCCCATAAAGGAAAGATTGTCCGGATAGTAGATCAGGTATCTTCTGAACTCAGAGATCATCTCTGTCACTTCATCATCGGTTCTGTCGCTGATCTCCGGAATATTGGAAAAGGTGGATACCCCTGTACCCGCCTGCATACGCACCACGTATTTCGCGTTGGTCTGATCAGAAGCATAGGCTTTATTAAAGACCATATACTGCTGATAATTCTTTTTGAGCGTATCGATGGTAACTGCCAGATTATGCTGAAGAGCAAGATATTCACACCAGTTATCCGTTCTGTTGATCAATGCTCCGCTCTGCTCCGGCTCATATCGATAAGAGATCAAAGGTACGCGCACACGCACATTACCGTTTGTTTCTCTGGTGACTTCCAAATACTGATTGTAGGTGCTCATAATATGAGACAGAACCATCTCTTCCAGCTCGTGTTGGAATAGTCCGGAGTCCTGCATCAGGAACCAGACTTCGGACACCTCTTCTACGGTCTTGCCGTAATAGGCAGGAGATCGTCCGACGATGGGCAAACCATTCTCATCCATAGGCACTTCACCTGTATCCAGCGTATTGGCACCCACACGGAAGAAACCGTCAAACACCAGTTGTCCATACTCGTCTACCTTAAAGTTCTCCGGATAGATCACATAGCCGAAATAATTCACAAAATTACTCAGCGAAAAATAATTGCTCTGATAACTGACACCGGAACGGCCCCATTTGATCAGATCATCCAGATCGTAGGTAGCAGGAACAGAGCAGTCCTCGCCTGCTCCGATCCTCTTTGCGAAATCCGTCACTTCGATTTTTTTACCGGGGTCAAGTACACCGTCTGTTTCCACCTGGCTCTTAATGGTGACCAACTGCGTAATATCAGATACCGCATTTCGGAACAGGTCCTGATAGATCTCCGAGTCCTCAAATTCCTTCTTGGTATCAAAAGGATCTATTTTATAGATCTTGTGGCCGTCGATGGACTCCACATCGATGTAGGAGTTCAATAACAGCCCCGCAGCGGCAATTAAGATCAGGATCGCAAGTAAGTGTTGTAGGATCTCCAAGCTTATTCTTTTCAAATCAGCTCGTTTCATGAACTTCCTCCTACTGCTTGTCTACTTTATATCCGACACCCCATACCACCTTCAGATATCTGGGCTCCTTGGGGTTGATCTCGATCTTCTCACGAATATGACGAATATGTACGGCTACGGTATTGTCTGCACCGATAGCATCCTCATTCCAGATGTTCTCATAGATCTGATCGATTGAGAACACTCTTCCCTGATTCTTCACCAGAAGCAGGAGGATGTTGTACTCAATGGGAGTGAGCTTGACGGGTTCGTCGTCCACGGTAACCTGCTTGGTATCATCGTTGATCACTAAGCCTCCCACCTGATAGATAGCCTTATTCTCCACATTCATACTGCCCAAGGAGGTATAGCGACGCAGGTTGGACTTTACTCTGGCTGCCAGTTCCAAAGGATTAAAAGGCTTTGTAATATAGTCGTCCGCACCGATATTCAGGCCAAGGATCTTGTCCGTCTCCTCGGATTTCGCAGAAAGCATGATAATGGGAACACTGCTGGTCTCTCTGATCTTCAGGGTGGCTCTGATACCATCCAGTTTCGGCATCATCACATCCATGATCACCAGATGAACTTCTTCCTTCTTCATGATCTCAACGCCCTGCTCTCCGTCATAGGCCTTCAAAATATGATATCCGTCCTGACTGAGATAGATCTCAATGGCATCCACTATTTCTTTATCGTCATCACATACAAGAATATTGATCATTTTCCCTCGCCTCATCTTTTTTATTCATGCCTGATTATTAAAACACAGCATTCTTAAGGGTTCCTTAGGTAAAATCTGAAGAATTCCTTACACTTCCTTCAGTTTCAGAAAAGCTGCCACATTGCCTCGCTTTCCCTGGCTGGCTCTGTGTGAAAATAAATATTCGCTGTTGCAGCAGGTACAGATATCCGGAACGGAGATATTCTCTTCCGGGATCCCTGCCTCGATCAGGATCTGTCTGTTGCATTCCCAGAGATCCAGCTGATATTTGCCGGGCTTTTTCCCGGGAAATACCACATTCTTCCATCCCGTAAACTGCTCCGCCACATCCTCGCTGACCTCATAACAGTCAACACAGATGCTGGGGCCGATAGCCACGATCAGATCCTCCGGGCGCGTACCGAATGCCTCCTGCATCTTCTGTACGGTACAAAGGCCCATACGGTTTACTGTGCCCTTCCAGCCGGAATGGGACAAGCCGATGGCTCTGTGTACGGGATCTACAAAATATAAGGGCACACAATCCGCATAATAGGTGACCAGCGCGATACCCGGCACGTCGGTGATCAGTCCGTCGATGTCATGATAGTCTCCGGGACGCAGGATCCGCTTGCCTTTATCTTCCGCCGTCACTCTGCGGATATTGGTGGTATGTGTCTGATCCGTTCCCACCATATCTTCCGGAGTGCAGGAAAGCACAAGCCCGATCCGCCTGTAATTCTCCATCACTTTCTCCGGATCATCCCCTCGATTCAGGCTCAGATTCATAGCAGCAAAGATCCCTTCACTGACGCCTCCGGTCCTCGTGGTAAAAAGATGCTCCACCACATTGGTCTGTGTCAGTGCAGGATAGGTCAGATATTCCAGTTCCCCATCCGGAAGCGGATAAACGTTTTGCTGTATTCTGTTGTATATTTTTCCGCTTTTGCGTTTAATAGCAATCAATTACCTGTATCCTCCGGAAATAATATATGGGAAAGCGTTTTGGATCCATTCGATCTGCTCTCCCTGGATCGCCACAACGTCAAATCGCATCGCCGCTGAATCACCGATCCCGTGGATCAGTCGATAGTAATCAGATACCTTGCAGATCTGCTTCTGTTTCTGATATCCTACTGCCTCTCCCGCATAACCGGAATCCGTTCGCCTGCGGTATTTCACCTCCACAAACACCAGATATCCCTTATGCCTGCCGATGATATCGATCTCACCGTTTCTGTTACGGAAATTGCGATCACTGATGCGCATTCCCTGCTGCAAGAGGTACGAGACCGCCAGGTCTTCCCCCTCATTTCCTGTCTGTCTTTTATTCATATAGCCTTTCTACCTTCTCCGGCAGAAAACTAAAACCCAAAATTCTTGATAAAACTTCTTCTGTGGATCGGTGTGGGCCCGTATTTCTTCAATGCTTCAATATGTGCCGCACTGCCATATCCCTTGTTATCCGCAAAACCATACTCCGGATAAAGCTTGTCATATTCCACCATCAATCGGTCTCTGGTCACCTTTGCAATGATGCTTGCCGCACCGATGGTGATACTCTTTGCGTCACCCTTGATGATAGGTACCTGAGGAATCGCCACTCCCGGAATATTCACAGCATCATTTAACAGGATATCCGGCTGAGGATTCAGTTTAGAGATCGCCTCTCTCATTGCCTGATAAGTAGCCTGCAGAATATTGATCTCATCGATCCTCTCAGGTGTAGCATAACCTACACAGCAACACACAGCCTGCTCCATAATGATATCGTACAGTTCCTCTCGCTTCTTCTCGGAGAGCTGCTTGGAATCATTTACATACAGGATCCTGCAATCCTTGGGCAAAATGACTGCGCCGGCCACAACAGGACCTGCCAGAGGTCCTCTTCCCACCTCATCAATGCCGCAGATATAGTCACAATAGCTGTACTTCTCCTCATACTCGCGCAGAGCCTCAATACGGGCTTTTTCCTTCTCCAATGCTGCCATACGCTTATATGCGGCCTCAATGAGCTTCTGCACCCCTCCACGCTCGTCAGAACGGTACATCTCGATGACACCGGGAAGCAATTCAACCTCTGTATTCTGAAACTCCTGCTTTATCTCTGTAATACTCTTCATTGGTATATCCTCTGTTATTTTTTCAGCACTTTGAACTCGGAGAAAGGCCACACACGTACCCAGGCGCGACCGATGATCTGATCTCTGGAAATGTTGCCCACAGCAGCTGTTCTGCTGTCGCTGGAATCGTTACGGTTATCTCCCATAACAAAATATTCATTTTCACCCAGGGTAATGGGATCTTTTGCACGTCCGATCTTGTTTGCGGCAATGACTTCTCTGCCGTAATGCTCCTCAAGGATCTCTCCGTTGATATAGATATTGCCGTCCTCATCGATCTGGATCGTCTCACCGGGAAGTCCGATGATCCTCTTGATAAAGTAAGTGTTCGGTGTATATGCAAACGGGAACACAATGATGTCAAATCTCTGAGGATCCTTGAAGCGATAGGTGATCTTGTCCACGATCAGGTTATCGTTATTCTGTAACGTAGGCACCATGGAAGAACCGTCCACAACAGTTCTCTGCGCCACATATTTAATAAACAGGAAGGTGATGCACACTACAAATACCAGATATAAAATGGTGCTCACCACTTCCCATACCATATTCTTGGTCTTATTCTTCTCTTCCAATGTCAATTTCCCCTCTTTCTGATTTCTTAGAAGCCTAAACGCCCGGTCTCTCCAGACTGATTCGTCCCAGTCTGCCGCTTCTGAAATCATCCACCAGAATGTCTGCCGCTTTTTTCAGGTTCAATTCTTCCCCCTTCAAAAAACATCCTCTGCTTCTGGCGATCTCTTCCAGTGTCTTAGGCGCATCGCTTTGCCACTGGACCTTATATCTCTCCGTCACTGCATCTGGATAGCTTTCTTTCAGGAAATTCAGCAGATCACAGGCCAGTTCCTCCATAATGATGACCTCATCATTCATGGAACCGATAAACGCCAGTCTCATTCCTACCAGCTGATCCTCGAATTTAGGCCACAGGATACCCGGGGTATCCAGCAGTTCCAGATCCTTGTTCAGTCGGATCCACTGCTTACCCTTGGTGACACCGGGCTTGTTGCCGGTCTTTGCACAGGCTTTTCCCGCAAAGGAATTGATAAAGGTACTCTTTCCCACATTGGGGATACCTGCCACCATACCCTTTACGGTACGATTCACGATTCCACGCTTTCTGTCCTTTTCGATCTTTTCCTTGCAGACCTTCTGAGCCAGCGCATTCACGCTGCGCACACCGGTGCCGCTCTTGGAGTTGATCTCCAGAACAGCCGCGCCCTTGGACTCATAATAGCGGATCCATTCCTTGTTCGCCTCGGGATCTGCCAGATCCGCCTTATTTAAGAGTACGATGCGAAACTTATTCTTTGCCAATTCATCAATATCCGGATTATGACTGCTGTAAGGGATCCTCGCATCCACCAGTTCGATCACCAGATCGATCAATTTAATATTCTCCTGCATCATACGCTTTGCTTTTGTCATATGACCGGGATACCACTGATATACCATCTTACTTCACAAAGCCCCACCCAAGTTCTTCGCACTTGCCGTGGAACCACACCTTTCCTATCATATCTTTCGTCTTGACCGGACCGATATCCGGTGAGCGGCTGTCCTCACTGTTGTTCGGGTCGTCGCCCATACAGAAATATTCGCCGTTCCCCAGGTAAAAATCGTTCTCTGCGATACCTGCGTCCTCTATCTCCACATGTACCCAGGGGCTCTCGATACCATTCACAAAAAGAATGTTATTCTTGATCACCACATGATCCCCGGGGACCGCCAGTACACGCTTCACATAATAGTGCGCATTCTGGTTGCCGTTTGGCAAAAATACCACCACATCGCCCTTTTTAGGCTTGGATAAGAGATATACGAATTTGTTCACATAGACCGTCTGTCCGTTGTAAAGTGCGGGCTCCATGGATTCGCCTACCACCCGGATCGCCCCGCCCAGGTACACCGTGCAGACCGACGCCAGAAATATGGACGCAAATATGCCAAAGCACCAGGTAAGCACTTCTCTGACTACAGAGGTACTGATCTTCTTTTTTCTGCTGTAAAAACTAAGTCCCTTTTTCTTGGCCATACTATCCTTCCGCGCCTGTGTCATAATTTTTCACAAATATCATTATAACATAATTCCTGCAAATAGAAAAGGACAACTACCGAAGTAATTGTCCTCTCATTGCTCTTTTCACAAGTAATTATTTAACGAGCTCTTTAACCTTTGCCTTCTTACCTACGCGGTCTCTCAGGTAGTTCAGCTTAGCACGTCTTACTTTACCCTTTCTGATAACCTCGATCTTCTCTACGTTAGGAGAATGAAGGGGCCAGGTCTTCTCAACGCCTACGCCACCGGTAGTCTTTCTTACGGTAAAGGTTTCTCTGTTGCTTCCGCCCTGTCTCTTCAGTACAACGCCTTCGAATACCTGGATTCTCTCGCGGTTACCTTCCTTGATCTTACCGTAAACTTTAACGGTATCACCAACTTCAAACTGGTCAACGGTTGCTTTGAGCTGTTCAGCTTCGATTTCTTTGATAATATTACTCATAGTGAGCCTCCTTAAATGAATGGATGTTCTTAATACATTTTGTAACAGAGGACCATCTTATTTACACAACGTTAGCATTTTAACATAACTGTGTGCGGAATGCAAGTAACTTTTCTAAATATCTTTTATTGTTTTGTAAAATCAAAATATTGCGCCAATCTGTCGCCTCGAACATGCCTTGCATCGAAGAAATCCTCATCCTTGATCCCTACTTCATAAGGATCAAAAGATCCGATCATGCGCAGTTCATATCTCTCTGCCACGTCCTTCGCATAGGCTTCCAGTTCCTGCAGTACATAATAATCTTCTGCACCGTCCAATCTGTCATAAAGACTGGGAGACAGCGGACAAAGGAACAGATCCACCTGTGTTCCTCTCTCCTGCAGATACGTAAGCAGATGTTCAAAGATCTCACAGGACTTTTCGCCGATATGTCCTCCCTTGGAGAACTGGTACTCTATGTTATACCCTGCCGCATCGGCACGAACGTTTTCCACGGTTCTTTCCGCTGCTTTCTTAGAATACACCCAGCTTCCGTCAGAGTCATAATAATCCCCGGTAAAACTGTCATCTACCAGGCCCCAAGGCTGACGGAGGATGAATTTCTCCCCTTGCAATGCGCCCTTACACTTGATCAGGAAGGACCAGGCATTGGACTTAAAATAAGATGCGGAAAAAAGCTGCGTCACATAGGTAGACATCGGCGTCTTGGCATCCACCACAGGAGGCTGCATGGTGCCTCCGTACATATTGTCAATAAGATAATAGGCATAGGGCTTGAATCCCTGGCTTCTGCCGAAATTCGCCGCCAGCGTCTCATCAAACCAATAACTGTCCACCGCAAAGATCACCCGGTCAGCTTTCTTGCCATAGATATCCATGATACCGAACTGGGCCAACATATCATACATATCCGCGCCGCTGACACCCAGATTGATCAGTTCCTGTTCTCCGGTCACCTCTCTGTTGATCTCCATCACCAGACTGGGACCTACCACGATACAATCCACCTGATCCGGCATTTGCATGATCAGCTGTCTTTTTACTTCTCTCTCGTTTCCGTTGCTGTTTCCGAGAGTCGCCTGCTTTCCCTCAAGCAGATATTTTGCGATCTGTGTTTCATCCACATCATGGTAGATGGAGGCCAGATCCACAAAATAATTACAAGCCACGATACATAACAGAATGGGCAGCAGGAGGATGAGATGCAAGCCTTTTTTCTGATGCTTGTCTTGATTCTGATTCGTCATATCCGTTTCCTCGCCGCCTAAAATTGAAAGTAGATGAATTGAGAAGTTTCAAACATACCAAACAGGAAAAGTAAGATAACTTCCGCATACACGACCACCGTGCGAACCAGCAGATTCGAACGATTTAAAAGTACGGTGAAACTCTTTCCCTTTTCTTCCAATACATCCGATACCATCAAAAGAACAAGTCCCAGGACCATCACGATCAGATCTGATACACCTACACCGAAATGTCCGCCTGCACGGAACGGATGCAGAATACCATGTCCCATGATCCTAAAAGCCTTTCCGGTATCCAGGGCACACACAAACACCCAGATAAAGCAAAGAAGCAATCCCGTGCGTACTCTTCTGAATATGGTCCAAAAAGTTCCTTTTCCATTGCCCGGCATTTTACCCGCAAGCTTCTCCATCCCGGGTGCCAGCACGTCCCCTAACACCAGAAGAACGAAAGGTACTACCGCGGAAGCAATAAAATAGTACCAGGTGCCGCCGTGCCAGATACCGATGAAGCTCCACAGCACTGCAGTTGCCAGATAAAAGGGCACTTTTTTGCCTGCTTTCTTGCCGTATTTTGCTTTCACCTTCTTACCCAGGTTTACCATAAACTGTGTCTTCTGGACCGGATACATCACGAAATCCTTAAACCAGTTTCCCAGAGTCATATGCCAGCGCTGCCAGAATTCCTTGGTGGTCTCCGACAGGAAAGGAGTCTTAAAGTTCTCCGGAAGTTCAATATCCAGGAGCATGGCTGCACCGATCACGATATCCATACAGCCGCTGAAATCAGTAAAAAGTCTGACCGCATAACAAAGAGTCGCCCCAAGGATCACCAGACCGCCGTGGTTGGTATAATCGCCGTATACGGCATTTACCACCAGTGCGAATCGCTCGGAGATCACCAGTTTCTTGAAATAACCCCAGAGCATTCTACGAATACCGAGATATATTTTCCAGGAATCAAAGGCATGTATGCTCTCAAACTGCGGCTTCATATTGGCATATCTGCTGATGGGTCCGGAAATAAGCTGCGGGAAGAAAAATACGAAGGCTCCAAGAGTCATGGGATTCTTCTCCGCGGGATACAAGCTCCAGGATACTTCCGTCAGATAGCCGATGGCACTTAAGGAATAATAGGAAATACCGATGACGGTGGCAAAACGCAGGAAATCAAACTTCGCCGCGTTCACAAGGCCGAAGGTGAGACTGACTGCCATATTATAGGCATATTTATTCAGAAAAAGGATGCCTACCAATAAGGCGATAGCCCCAAAAGTCAGAACTGTCCTCTTCTTTCCTTCCGCCTTCTCGATCAGTCTGCCGCCCAGATAGGTGATGCCCCAGATCGAAAGGATCAGAACGGCCAGTTTGATGCGATACTCTGTCTCCGTTCCGGAGATAAAGAAATAAAACAGAATGCTTGCCACTGCGGCCGTGTATTTCTGAAAACGGGGCAGGCAATAATATACCCCTGTTACCACTGCCAGAAAGAGGAAAAAATTGAATGTTGTAAGAGTCATTCCGTCAAAAAACACCTTAGTTTCTCCTCAACGATTACTTTCCGGAAACCAGAATGATATCGATCATCTCGCCCACATTCTTCATGGTAACGATCTTGCCCATGGGGAATTTGAATCCGAACTCCTCCTCAATGGCAACGATCAGATTGATATGTTCAAAAGAATCCCAGCCGTCCACATCATCTGCTACGGTCTCATCGGTAAGAACGATGCTGTCATCGTCCAGGACCTCTCTGAATACATTGATCACTCTCTCAAAAGCTTCTTCTCTGGTCATAACAAACCTCCAACTACTTTTTATTTTAATACCAGGACCTTCATTTTGGCTCTGGATACGATCTTTTTCTCCTGATTTCTGATCACGATCTTCAGACGGATCAGGTTCAGTGCCTCTTCCTTGTCCACCACCTCAGCGGAGACCGTCAACACATCTCCTGCAAACACAGGCTTCACAAAGGACAACTCCTCAAAGCTGTGGATCAGGCTGTACCTGCCGGGCAGATACATTCCCGCAACTGTGGAATACAGAGACGCTGTCAGCATACCGAATGCGGCATGCCCGGGAAATCTGCCATCGGATACCTCTCTGGCGAATTCATCACTCTGATGCAGCGGATTCTCGTCGCCGGATAGCTTACGAAACATATCTTCCATTTCCGATGTGATCTCTCTTGTAAACTCTGCCGTCATTCCTACAGACATCTGTTCAAAGGTATAATTATTCATAGGATTTGATCCTTTCATAAATGGAGACAGCATCCAGACCATTGGCCTTTCTGACCTGCTTTATGGAACCGTACCCTGCCGCAAAGCGGTCCTCAATACCGATAGGCACGATCTTGCATCCTAAGCCGTTAAAAGCCACATGCTCTGCCAGAATGCTTGCCAGGCCACCATGAATATTGTGTTCCTCCACAACATAAACAGTCTGTCCCGGTCTGATCTGCTCCAGTTCCGGGCAGGCAAACGGCTTTATGATGCAGGCATTCATCACCTGAACATCTTTGCCATCCTTCTTGAGCATCTCTGCCGCTTCACTGACCTCCTCCAGAATACTTCCGGTGGTATAGATCAGGATATCATCACCGACGGTCAAAATATCATTTCTGCCTTCCGTGATCTCGTAAGGATCCTCAAAGAATTCCTTCTCACGATTCATGCCGATACGAATGTAGACCGGTCCCTGATGCTTGTAAGCCAGTTCCACGCAGGCTGCCACCTGCTTGGGTGTCGCCGGTGAAAGGATCATCAGATTGGGGATGGCGCGAAGTACCGCCAGATCCTCCGTGGTATGATGGGTGGGTCCCAAAGAACTCCAGGAAAGGCCGCTTCCCATGCCCACGATCTTTACATTCTGATTCTGAAAACAGATATCATCGCGGATAAATTCAAAAGAACGGTATGCCAGGAAAGCTCCTGCCGTAAAGACAAAGGGAATCTTTCCAACGGTAGCCATACCGGCAGCCGCAGCCACCATGTTCTCTTCCGCGATTCCGAAATTATATATCTGGTCCGGAAAGTTTCTTCGAAACATCTCATCATATCCTGTGCCGCTGTCAGCCAGAATATGAAGAATGTTCGGATCTTTTTCCGCCAGTTCCATGAGTTTACCAATATATGCGCTCTGCATCTTTTACTCCAATTCGCTGTCGTCGATCTCCAGTTCCGCCTTGAACACCTTCAGTTCCTTCCTGCCCGGAAGTCTGAAATGCCAGTTGGGATTGTTTTCCATAATGGAAACACCCTTACCCTTGGTCGTGTGTGCGATCACAAAAGTAGGCTTTCCGTTCTGAGGGATCTCCCGGATGGTCTTTTCAAAGGCCTCGATATCGTGTCCGTCCGTCTCAAAGACATTCCAGCCGAATGCTGTCCATTTCTCCGCCCAGTTATCCATACCGATGGTATTTTTCACAAGATCCATCTTCTGAATATCGTTGCAGTCCAGAATCGCCACCAGATTCTCCAATCCGAAGGAAGGTGCTGACATTGCTGCCTCCCACACGGTTCCCTCCTCCAGCTCGCCGTCACCCAGCATACAATATACCTTTGCTTCGCTGTGGTTCATTTTAAGTGCCATGGCGATTCCCACCGACATGGGTAGTCCGTGGCCCAGAGATCCTGTAGTAGCTTCGATCCACTCACAGTCCCTCATACAGGGTTCACCGCCGATAGCGGAATCATCCGTCAGATAGGACTTGTACATCTCCTCTGTGATCAAACCTTCCTGCAAAAGCACGCCATACAGGGCAAGTCCTGCATGACCCTTGCTCAAGATAAATCGATCTCTGTCATTCCATTTGGGATCCTTGCGATCCAGACGCAGAATTCCTTTTCTGTATAAAGTATATATCATTTCCAGAGAAGAATAACAGGAGGCCAGATGCGCCATACCACCCTTATATCCGGTAATAAAGATCAGCTTGCGCAGTTCTTTCAGTTCCTGTTGTTCCTTTGCTGAATTCCCCATTCCATCACCTCTGTGAGTTCAGTCCAGTGCCTCGTTTACCGCGATCACATGCTGTTTCTTTTCATACTCGGTGGGAATCACATATTCCCAAACCGCATTGCCTTCTTCATCCTCAGAGACCTTGGTAAAGCCCAGCAACCCGTAAAAATCCTTTACCATGGCATTCTTGGCCGTAGGATAATAATATCCCACCAGTTTGCGGATGCCGGCTTTACGTGCCTTCTCCACCAGTTCGTCCATCATGGCGAACTCCATATCACGCTTCAGTACACGGCAGCTCATGATCCAGAGTTCCATATGCAGTTCATCCTGATCAGCTCCGTCGATGCGGCCGATGACTACGCTTACCACGCCGTTGTCGCCAAACTTATCTCCCAGTTTACCGTACAAGGTCACATGCTTCTCATCCGCAGCCACTTCCTCGATCTCTGCCTGACTGTAACGTTTGGTGGTCAGATTAAACTGGTTGCTCTTATTGGTCAGCTGAGCGATCCTGGACATATACATAGGGATGAAGCCTTGGATCTCCCCCTTCATCTCCAGAGACTGCAGATATTCCTCATAATTTGTAAAAGCAGCCTGGGCCTGCTCACGCTTCGCATTCTCCGCATACATTTCCGTACGCTTCAGATCATCCGCAGAGAGGCTGGTCACCTCGAAATAGCCTGCCTTATCCAGAGTTTTTATATAAGTCTCCACGGACTCCATGGCAGGTACCGCAGTTCCCGGATGCTGGCTTTCTATAATGGCACGCTCCGCAGGGTTATCATCCACGAAGACGAAACTTTCCGGTAAAAGATTCAATTCTGCGGCGGTGGCGCTCAGATTCATGCTCTTGGGATCCCAGTTTGCTTTGATCTTGGCGAAATCCTCCGCATGGAGAACGCTGTCGGGACGAGTCAAGCCCGCCAATGCATTCTTCTCATCGTTCTTGGAATTGATGGTAAGCAGTACGCCCAATTGCTTGTGCAATTTGATGTACTCCTGAAACTCGCTGTAGGTCTGGGCCAGAGCGGCCTCCTGACCGATCTCGATAGTCTCGGCCCCATCATCTCCCACGATGCCGCCCCAAAGGGTATTGTCCAGGTCCAGATTCAGGACCTTTTTATTCTTTCCGTAAACGGACTTGATGATATTTGCGATATTAAAGGACAGATAAGGAATGGCCGGAACCGCTGTAGCATACTTGTACATATGCCAGTAATAGGGATCGGACCACTTCTCCAGGCCATAGCTTGCAGAGAGATAATTGATATCGCAGATCAAGAGATCCTGATGCTCCTGCGCATACTCATAAAACAGGCAATTCAGTCTGGTGATAAAATTCACACGGCCATGATAGTCCGAGGCATCCTTATTGCCCATCAGGCGGAAGAACGGATACTCGAAGTTATTCTGGATCATGATACAATGATAGGTATCTCTGATATGATCCCAGAGGCCGCAGTACTTGTCGTACTCTTTTTTTAACAGCCCATCCACCGTCTCCCTGCTGTCTGCCATATTGGGATATTCCGTAATATTTCGATTGCAGGTGCACAGATAAATGATATCGGGATGAAAGGCTTCCAGTTCCGGATTGGGGAACATGCCGTCCTCGTAGTATTTATTATATTCGGATTCATAAAACACCGGCTTGATTCCGTAATTTAACAAAAACAGTTCCAGCATCAACGTGATATTCTGGGTGGTACAGCCGCCGAGGACCGCCACCTTTTTCTCAAGATAGGTCACATTTTCTCTGGCCAACAGTTCGCGCTTCAGGCTCTTCTTTTTCTTCAGCACATATTCGGAATCAAAAGGATATTCCAGTTCCTTCATGTCTCTTCTCCATAAAAAATAAGGTTTTACACCACCGTGCAAAACCTTATCTCATACTACCTATTTTGCCTTGATCCGGGTGTAATTTTCCTGCAATATCATACCATAAAATCCACCCAAAAGCAAGAAACATTACTGCTGTCTGTCCAGCCAGTAAAGCTTCTTAGACGCCTTATACAGACCCATTTTTTCCTGCAGAAGTTCGGAAGCCTCATTGCCCTCCATCACGTGTCCGTAAGGGATCCAGCCTCGCTCAATGCAGCGATTCAAAAGGTACGCCTCCAGACTCTCTGCAATGCCCTGTCTTCTGTATTCTCTGTCTACATAAAGCATTCCGCCGCTGCCCTCACCATGAACGCCGATAAAGCCCACCAGGCGGTCTCCGTCATATGCTCCGAACATGAGTCCTGCCCAGATACGTCTGGCCAGATACTCTCTCTCCTCATAGCGATAATGCTTGTTCACATACTCCAGATCATCCAATGTCAGCTGCCTGATATTCTTGTACTTCACAGGCAAAGGCTCCTTCGCCGTGTATAAATACTGACTGCAAGCACCGATCAGATGCCAGCCCTGCTCCTGCAGCTGTTCGGACAGTTCTTGATTATTTGCAAGGATCAGGGATGCCTGCGGAGGCAAAGCTGCCTGCATCACCTCTGACATTCTCTTATCCTCTGTGTACAGGAAAGTAGTAGCCGCATCATCATCCTGGATGATCACTTCCTCTCCCCGCATAAACAAGATCTCACCCAGTCCTCTGGAAAGGCTCTCCATCAGGTGAATATTGTTTCTCTTCTGTTTGGAAAGTTTGCGGATCAGTTCCTGCTTCTGCTGATACTTCGCATACAGATCCGGACGGACCCTTTGAGTCTTTTCTTTGGCCTGATCCAGTCTCCAAGCCACGATATTTTTATGGTTTCCGGAAAGCAAAACATCCGGCACCTTCTTATCATGCCATACTTCAGGTCTGGAATACTGAGGATACTCCAACAGATCATTGAAAAAGCTCTCATCCTCAGCGGAAGCATCATTTCCAAGCACTCCTGGTACCAGACGGGCAATTGCATCGATCATGACCATGGCAGGCAATTCACCGCCGGTCAACACATAGTCGCCGATGGAGACATAGTCGGTCACCGTTTCATCCAGCACTCTCTGGTCGATACCCTCATAATGACCACAAAGGAAGATCAGTTCCGTCTCTCTGGCAAATTCTCTTGCCATCTTCTGGGTAAAAGGCTTACCCTGAGGCGTCACATAGACGGTACGCACCTTGCGATCCCCTGCAACACTTTTCCAGGCATCATAAACAGGCTGTGCCTGTATCAGCATACCTGCACCGCCGCCATAGGTATAATCATCTACCTTGCTATGTTTCTCTACGGAAAAATCTCTGATGTTCACTGCATTCAGAGACAGAATATTCTTTTCCACCGCCCTGCCGATGATACTGGGGGCAAGCCCCTGCTCAATCATCTCAGGGAATAATGTCAAAACATGAAACTTCATTGGTTATTCCTCGTCCTTTGTACCGATTCCAGCGGAATCGGTGCCGTGCAAAGTTTTCACATATAACTTTACTCGTCCAAAAGTCCATCCAGAATGTGGATCTTAATAAACCCTGCTTCCACATCCACTTCCAGAACACAATCCTTGATCGCGGGAAGCAGCAGTTCTCTGCCGTCATCCAGATCGATGATATATACGTCGTTGGCACCGGTCTCCAGCACTTCACGAAGTACACCGATCTTTGCATCGCTCTCATCTCTGACTTCCAGACCCATCAGGTCCGCAATAAAGTATTCATCCTTGCGCAGTCTGACTGCATTTTCTCTTGTAACAAACAAAGTCGCTTTGCGATACTTCTCCACATCATTCAGGGTATCGATGCCCTTGAACTTCAGGATCACAAACTGCTTAAAGAACTTCACCCCTTCGATCTCCAGGGTCAGGCGTTCCTTGCCTGTGTCTACGATCACATCTTTCAGACGCTTAAAGCGTCTCATGTCATCGGTTGTGGGGTAAACTTTTACTTCTCCCTTTACTCCGTGGGTAGAAGATACGATACCTACCTGAAAAAACTGTTCCATAGGAATCCTTTCGTAAAAGAAAAGTAAGGAGGGACAGAAATCTCTGTTCCTCCTTTAAGACTAGTTAAACGATCTCAACATCCACTCTTGTATCATCTTTGGATGATGCAGCCTTTACAACAGCACGAATCGCCTTTGCAATTCTGCCCTGTTTGCCGATAACTTTACCCATATCGGACGCAGCTACATGAAGTTCGATGACTGTGTTTCTGCCTTCGGTCTTCTCGGTTACAACAACCTCATCCGGATGGTCTACGAGTGCTTTCGCAACTACTTCAACTAATTCCTTCATAAGCCACCTCCAAAGAAAATCAAGCTAATTACTTAATGATGCCAGCTACCTTAAAGAGCTTGCCAACCTGCTCGGTAGGCTGAGCGCCGTTTGCCAACCACTTCTTAGCCAACTCCTCGTTGATCTGGAAAGTGCTGGGATCGGTGGAAGGATTGTAAGTACCAATCTCCTCTACGAATCTACCGTCTCTGGGGGAACGAGAATCAGCTACGATAATTCTATAAAAAGGTGCCTTCTTCTGTCCCATTCTTCTCAATCTGATCTTTACTGCCATTTTTTTGTCCTCCATAATTGTATGAATTAATATTTTCTATATGAAATGCCTGCTTTTACAGTCACATTCTCACCTGTTTTAGAAGGGGAAACCGCCCCTCATGCCGGGAAATCCGCCGAAGCCTCTTCTCTTCTTACCGCCGCCGGTAAACTTCTTCATCATCTGCTGGCTCTGTTCGAACTGCTTGATGAAGCGGTTCACTACTGCGATATCCACACCGGCACCCTTTGCGATACGATGCTTTCTGTGGGGATTCAGCAGTTTGGGATTGCGTCTCTCCTCTTTGGTCATGGAAAGAACGATGGCTTCCATCTGCTTCAACTGCTTCTCGTCAACCATGCCTTCCAGTTCGGAAGCCTTGATTCCCATACCGGGAAGCATTCCCAGAATACTGGTAAGACCGCCCATATTGCGCATCTGCTTCATGCTCTCCAGGTAATCTTCGAAATCGAATTTACCCTTCTTCATGCGGCCTGCCATCTCACGGCTCTTATCCTCATCGATGTCGATGCTCTCCTGAGCCTTCTCGATCAGGGAAAGTACATCGCCCATGCCCAAGATTCTGTTGGCCATACGGTCGGGATAGAACTGATCGATATCGCTTAATTTCTCGCCCTGGCTCACGAAAAGAATGGGCTTGCCGGTAACAGCCTTAATGGAAAGAGCTGCACCACCTCGGGTATCACCATCCATCTTGGAAAGGATGACACCGTCGATGCCTACCTTCTCATCGAACTCCTTGGCAACATTGACTGCATCCTGACCGGTCATGGCATCTACTACCAGGATGGTCTGATGTACGGATACGCTGGACTTGATCTCCTGCAACTCAGCCATCATGTCTTCATCTACATGAAGTCGACCGGCTGTATCCAGGATCACCACATTATGTCCGTTCTTCTCCGCATGTGCGATTGCCTGCTTGGCGATCTCTACGGGTCTGACATCGGTACCGAGGGAAAATACATCCACCTCGATCTTCTTACCATTTATGATCAACTGCTCAATTGCCGCGGGTCTGTATACGTCGCAGGCAACCAGCAATGACTTCTTACCTTTTGTCTTCAGCTTGTTAGCAAGCTTTGCGGTAGCGGTGGTTTTACCGGCACCCTGAAGACCTGCCATCATGATAACGGTAATGGCTTTACCGGGCTGCATAGCGATCTCGGTGGTCTCGCTGCCCATCAGTGTGATCATTTCCTCGTTAACGATCTTGATCACCATCTGACCGGGATTCAGACCGTTCATAACGTCCTGACCGATCGCTCTCTCCTCTACAGCCTTAACGAACTGTTTTACGACCTTGAAGTTAACATCCGCTTCCAGAAGCGCCATCTTAACTTCCTTCAAAGCAGCCTTGACGTCTTCTTCTGTCAGACGTCCCTTGCTTCGCAGGTTCTTAAATACATTTTGCAGTTTATCGGTCAAACTCTCAAATGCCACCGGTTTCTCCTCAATCGCTTTATAAATGTTCCAACAGTTCTTTGGAAAGTAACTCTATCTTGTGAAGTCTGTCTACCACATCTTCCGATCCATCCGCTTTTGCAAGCTTCTCGATCTCTTCTACGGTAACTTTCGCCTGTGTAAATCGCTCTACCAGATGAAGCTTCTCTTCGTAACCCTGCAGGATCTTGGTGCAGCGCTTCAAGAGATCATGCACACCCTGTCTGCTGATGCCCTGTTCCTCTGCGATCTCGCTTAAGGAAAGATCATTATACAGCGCATCCTCGAATATCTTTCGCTGATGCTCGGTAAGCAATTCACCGTAGAAATCAAATAACATTGTCTGTTCGTATAGGTTATTCATTGTAAAGCCCTCTAATGTTCCTACATTACCAGCCTTGTGTATCTTACTACAGAGGGAAGTGGGTGTCAAGTATTTTTTCTTTACACCACTATTTTTTATTTCAAAGGGGAATTTTACAGTAATTTCCCGCCAAGATCCTTATATCCTTCCCCATAGATCTCTGTGGCATTGGTGATGATCAGAAAAGCCTCCGGATCTTCTTCCCGAATGATCGTCTCCGCTCTTGGGGATAGATTTTTACGCATCACACACAGGATCACTTTTCTGGATGTGCCTGTAAAAGCACCTGCACCGTGAAGCCAGGTGGCTCCCACCTCCAGTTCCGTTAACAGCCTGTCTGTGATCCTTTCACAGCATTCACTGATGACAAAGATCATCTTCGCTCCGTCCCGTCCATACAATACCACATCTAAAAGCAGCGAATTGATCACCACTGTCAGCCCTGCATACAAAGCCACATCCATACCTCGAAAGGCTACCGCCGACAGGCTCACCACCGCAAGGTCAGTCAACAGAAAGAAATAGCCGGTCTTTCTGTAAGGATATTTCTTTCTTAGAAGTTTAACGATGATATCCATACCACCGGTAGTCGCTCCTGCCTTCATAGTCATTCCGAGTCCTGCAGCCATCAGTGCCCCGCCTGCAGAGGCCGCAAGAAACCGATCTGTGGTCACAGGTCCCAAATGTCCCAGTAAATTGATAAAAGCAGAGGTCACCACCGTGCTGTAGATCGTGGATATACTAAATCTAAGACCAAACTTCCATAGCCCCAGTAAAAGGATCGGTACGTTGATCGCTAGGACCAATGTACCGGTCTCCCAGCCGAAAATTCCGGACAAGATCACCGCACTGCCTGTCGCCCCTCCCGGTGCCAGTGTGTTGGGATCCAGAAACGGACTGACTGCTATTGCATAAAGAAATGCTGCAACGGTGATCTTCCCGTAGTCTGCTGCCCTTTTCTGCCATGCTGTCTTACTATCCGATACCTTCTGTGCCATTATCATCCTCCATTCCTATCCTTTTGCTGAAAACACAAAAGATCCGCATCGCCATACAGCGATACGGATCCTCTTTAGTATCTCTTGATTCTTTTGTTACAGGAAGGAAATGCAATCCAGATAAAAAACATTCGGTGCGATGGGACCCTGAAGCAGGATACCATTGATCATTGCGCCCTTTGCACCCTCAACATCCGCCTCAGGATTGTCGCCGATCATAACCGTCTTATCCGGGATCAGCAGATACTCCTTCATCAGTCCGAAGAAGAAATCCTTCTCGGGTTTCATACACTTATAATCACTGGAAAGATGGATACCGTCCACCAACTTGTCCAGACCCAGAAGTTTGATCTCAGGCATAGTATAAGATGCCTGGGCATTGCTTAAGATATATGCCTTTTTACCGACCTCATGGATCCTGTTTAAGAATGCCTCCACACCGGGGAACAATCTGATATATTCTCTGGTGGCTTCTCTGAAAGCATAGGAAGCCTCAGCCAGTAGTTCCTCGGAGATGTTTCGATTGCCGTAGCGCTCAAACAGTTCCCGATACACATCCAGAATATCGATCTCAGGATGGGTATACGGTCCTTCTGCAATCATTCTCTCACGATAAGCAGCATCCAACTCAAAGAAATCCTTACGAAACGCAAGATAATCCGGATGTTTGCTGATCCCATGTGCATCCAGCCACTTAAGCCAGGTTTTCCATGCATGAGCAGACTGCTCATCCACATTCAGATCTACCAGAGTACCATATAGATCAAATACATAGTTATCATATCGAAATCCCTGTGATGACATAGGCCATACCTCCTTTGTATCTTGTTTTTGGTTACCTTAAATGTTTGTACGCACCTGCTTGGGCATGTAGCCCTCTTTCTCCAGCGCTTCCATGATCTGAGCCTTATGCTCTGTTCCGAAAGCCTCCAGAGTGATACGCAATTCCACTGCTGCATTTCTGTTGATGGAAACGAACTGGTTGTGCTCCAGTTTGATAACGTTGCCGTTTACCCCTGCAATGACACCTGCCACTCTCTGCAGTTCACCGGGCTTATCGGGAAGCAATACGGAAACTGTAAATATTCTATCTCTGAAGATCAGACCCTGCTGTACCACGGAGGACATAGTGATCACATCCATATTACCGCCGCTGAGAATGGAGACCACTCTCTTGCCTGTCACATTCAGCTGACGAAGGGCTGCCACGGTAAGCAATCCGGAATTCTCCACTACCATCTTGTGGTTTTCTACCATATCCAGGAAAGCCACCACCAGATCCTTATCCTCTACGGTAATGATATCGTCCAGATTCTCCTGAATATAGGGGAACAATTTGCCTCCGGGAGTCTTCACTGCAGTACCGTCTGCAATGGTATTCACGCCGGGCAAAGTAGTCACCTTGCCGTTTTTCAGGGACTCCTGCATACAGTTCGCGCCTGCAGGCTCTACACCGATCACCTTGATCTTGGGATTCAGCAGCTTTGCCAGAGTGGATACGCCTGTTGCCAGTCCGCCACCGCCGATGGGCACCAGGATATAATCCACCAGGGGCAGTTCCTTGATGATCTCCATGGCAATGGTTCCCTGACCGGTAGCCACCGCCAGATCATCAAAAGGATGAATAAAGGTATAGCCGTGCTCTTCTGCCAGTTCATAGGCTTTTGCACAGGCTTCGTCATACACATCACCGTACAGCACCACCTCGGCGCCATAGCCCTTGGTTCGATTGACTTTGATCAGAGGTGTGGTGGTAGGCATGACGATGGTCGCCTTTGCGCCGTAGCACTTTGCCGCATACGCAACACCCTGAGCATGGTTTCCTGCGGAAGCAGTGATCAGGCCCTTTGCACGTTCCTCCTCTGTCAGAGTACTCATCTTATAGTAAGCACCTCTTACCTTATAGGCACCGGTAAACTGCATATTCTCAGGTTTTAAGAACACTCTGTTGCCGGTCTGGGCGCTGAGATAATCACTGTAGATCAGTTTTGTCTCCAGTGTTACTTTTTTTACGATCTCGGAGGCTTCCTCGAATCTATCCAAAGTAAGCATCTTTTCTTCCATTACGCTTCCTCGTCTCCCTCTTCTTCCTCTGCCTCGTCCTCATCTCTCTTCACGTCAAAGAGAGCGTTTACGAACTCATCGGAATCAAATTTCTGCAAATCATCGATGGTCTCACCTACACCGATATATTTTACGGGGATCTTAAGCTCGGACTGGATCGCAACGGCAATACCACCCTTTGCGGTTCCGTCCATCTTGGTCAGTACGATACCGGTCAGATCTGCCACCTCGCCGAACTCCTTGGCCTGTACCAGAGCATTCTGGCCTGTGGTACCGTCCAACACGATCAGATTCTCTCTGTGTGCATCGGGATATTCTCTGTCGATGATACGATTCATCTTGCGAAGTTCTTCCATCAGATTCTTCTTGTTATGAAGACGTCCTGCGGTATCGATCAGAAGCACGTCAACGCCTCTTGCCTTAGCCGCAGTCACTGCATCATATACTACACTTGCGGGGTCTGCACCCTCGTTGCCGCCTACCATAGGAACATCGGCACGCTTTGCCCACTCGGCAAGCTGATCTCCTGCAGCCGCACGGAAGGTATCCGCAGCTGCGATCAGAGTCTTTCTGCCCTGGTCTTTCAGGATGCCGGCCAATTTACCTACGGATGTGGTCTTACCTACACCGTTGACACCGATGACCATGATGACAGACTGCTTCTTCTCGAAATCATAAGCGGTCTCATCTACCTTCATCTGCTCCTTGATGCTGTCGATCAGAAGCTGCTTACACTCAGCGGGATCCTTGATATGCTGCTCCTTGATCTCTGCACGCAGACGATCCAGAATATCGGAGGTAGCGGATACACCGATATCACCCATGATCAGGATCTCTTCCAGTTCTTCGTAGAAATCCTCATCAATGGCGGAAAATCCGCTGAAGACTCTGTCGATACCCTGTACAATGTTATTTCGGGTCTTGGTCAGACCCTCTTTCAGTCTGGCGAAAAAGCCTTTCTTTTCTTTACTCATTCTTTCACTCCTAATCAGTCAGGTCTTTATCGATCAGGTTGACGCTGACCAGCGTGGATACACCCTTTTCCTGCATGGTGATACCATACAGACGGTCCACTTCCTCCATGGTTCCTCTTCTGTGGGTGATGACGATAAACTGGGTATTCTTGGTCAGTTTATGCAGATATTTTGCAAATCTGCCTACGTTGGAATCATCCAATGCAGCCTCGATCTCATCCAGGAGACAGAAGGGTGAAGGCTTCAGGTTCTGGATCGCAAACAACAGGGAGATCGCAGTCAATGCCTTCTCACCACCGGACAGCTGCATCATATTCTGCAGTTTCTTTCCGGGGGGCTGTGCAATGATACGAACACCTGCCTCCAGAATATCCTCTTCCTCCATCAGTTCCAGGGTACCCTTACCACCTCCGAAGAGTTCTCTGAATACCTTGTCGAATTCTTTATTGATCTCAGCAAACTTCTCTGTAAACTGCTTTCTCATGGCAGTATCCAGTTCCGCAATAATGCCCTGCAAGGTCTTTTCCGCCTCTACCAGATCATCATGCTGAGTCTTTAAGAAGGTGTAACGCTCCATCAATTCCTTATATTCTTCAATGGCATTGACATTGACATTACCCAACTTCTTGATCTGATCCTTCAAATCGAAAATAGCACGCTTCATGGCGGGAAGATCCGTCATGTTCTCGTCTCTTACGGAAGCCGCATCGGAAAGGGTGATCTCATACTCATCCCACATGTAGTTGATCTGAGCTTCCAGACTCTCCTCTAACTTCTCCTTCTGACCGTTCAAACGGAAGACTTCCTTGTCCAGAGCAGCGATCCTCTCTGCCAGTTCCTCACGTCTCTGGAAGAAATTCTTCTGTTTCGCATTCAGTTCCTCTCTGCGGGCAACATTCTGCTTCAGTTCCTTTTCGGACTCACTCTGTGCGTCATAGGAAGCCGCGATGGTCTTCTCGATCTCCTCGATATTGCGCTTCTTCTCTTCGATCTCTCTCTGATTGGATTCCAGTGCTTCCAGGATCTCAGCCAGTTCTGCCTGAGAGCGGCGGATCTCTTCTTCGATACGATCCACGTTATCCTGCTTGAAGCCCAGGGTCTGGCGCATTTTCTCCACCTTCATCTCCCACTCGGAAACAAGGGCGGCTGCCTCCATCTCCTGTCGGCGCTGCTCCTCCAAAGCCTTCTGATGCTGTATGATCTCCTCGGAGATCTTCTTTTCCAGAGCCTCACTCTCGGCAAGTTCTCTCTGAATAGACTCTTTGTCATTCTTGATCTCGAAGATCTTGCCGTCGATATCCTGCTCTTCCATCTGCAGAGATGCAAATCCCTGCACTTCCTCTTCCATACGTTCTCTGGTCTGGCTGATATTCAGTCGAGCGGTATTCTGCTCGATGGACTTTCTCTGGATATCTGTCTTCAGAGCCTCTAAGCTCATACGAAGCTTATTACGCTCCTGCTTGGTCTCCTCGCTAT
>JAKSRX010000026.1 GCA_024403365.1 Acetatifactor sp.
CGTATCTGTTTGCCGACTGTAAAAATATGACAGGTGTGGACTTGCATTATCTGGATACATCCAAGGTCACAAGCATGAAGCGTATGTTTGGGCATTGCTCCAATTTGATCTCTGCGGATATCAGTGGCTTTAAAACATCAAAGGTAACATCGATGCACGGAATGTTTGAGTATTGTTACCGTTTGAACTCTGTGGATGTGAGTAGATTTAATACCTCCAATGTCACAAACATGGGGCGTATGTTTTATCGTTGTAAGAACCTGACCGAGGTCGATGTCAGCAATTTTGACACTTCCAATGTCACAGATATGGAGTATATGTTTTATTGTTGCAGTCATCTGAAGGAGGTTGATGTCAGCGGTTTCCGTACAGATCTTATGGTGGTCGGGGCGTCTGGTATGTTCGCATTTTGCCATTCCCTTGAGACTCTGGATCTGAGGAACTTCCACACATATACGATCTACACCACTGATATGTTTTTAAATTGCAATTCTCTTAAAACGATCACAATTCATAGAAACCTGCTTTTAGATGCTGCTGAATCGCTGATCGAAACGCTTCCTGTATTGATCAACGCGGAAACGGGTGACACCTATACAACGGTAGCGCAGATTCGGGAACTGCAGGGTACGGTAACGTTGGTGGCAGATGAGCAGGCATGCGATAAGGTTCGAGGTTGGTACTTTGATGAGAACGACTATCTTCATATCACCGGGCGCTATGAACGGTATAATAATCCACAGTATATGTATGAAGATAGGTTTGATACAGCAAGAATCAAGGGCATAATTGGAGAAAAGGGCTCAGTTCTCGTAAATGCTAAGGGTATGTGTTCGGGATATGAAAATCTGGAAAAAGTAGATCTGAGCGAAACGGACATGTCTTCTGTGACAAGTATGTACCAGATGTTTATGCTTAGGGATAATTTGGTTGAGATCAACCTCGGCACATTTGACGCTGCCAAGGTAGACAATTTCAGTGAGTGTCTTTCTTATGACTACAATCTTATGAAGATCACTGCGGATGGAGCACTTCTGTCAAAACTTGCAAAACAACTGGAAAATATCTCACTGACGTGGGAGGATGCGGACACTGGTACGCAATATGACATAAGTGCGCTTCGCTCACTGACAGGAAATATAACACTGATACGACCTATGAAAGGCGATGGTTGGTACATTGATGATGATCGCTGCCTTCACATCACAGGTGCGGTACACAATATCGGGACGGATGGAGATGGTTATGTCAGCACTCCTTGGAACAGAGTGCGCAGAATTTTCACATCGGTCATTGCTGAGGATGGCGCTTCTCTGGATAATGGCGAGAATCTGTTCTACGGCTGCAGCAATCTGGTTTCCGTAGACCTGCGCAAATTGAATACATCAACAGTAACGACGATGTCTTCAATGTTCAGTGGCTGTCCAAAACTTGAGACAGTACAGCTGAAGGGGATCAACACCTCAAAGGTCACGGATATGAGCTACATGTTCGATGCATGTGAAAGCCTTATAAGTTTGGATCTGACCGGTATGGATACCTCCAGGGTCACAAATATGTACAGCATGTTCGCACAATGTAAAGCACTTGCCGAACTGAATGTTGGCAGCTTTGATACTAAAAATGTTACGAACATGTCATGGATGTTTATGAACTGCATCAGCCTAAAAGACCTTGATCTGAGTCACTTCAACACGGCAAAAGTCACAGACGCACAGTGTATGTTCACAGGCTGTAAGAAGTTAAAGACTCTTGATATCAGTAACTTTAACAGCAAGGGTATGAAGACAAGCAACACTATGCCGGACTTCCTGGGCTGCAACCAACTGAAAAGGATTACCGTACGCAATGACTTTATTTCAGACAGTGTCCCGGCACAGTCACTGTTGAGAATCTGCCCCGGATGGAAAGACGAGAGCACAGGCACCTCGTATGATTCTGTACAGAAGCTGGAAAAACTCACCGGAACCGATATAGTGACGCTGGTAAGAAATAGATACACTGTAGAGTTTGATGCCAACGGCGGAACCGGTGATATGAGTAAATTTGATGGCTTCGTAACGCCTGCTATCATGATTCCCGCTTGTGAGTTTATTCCGCCCGTCGGCGTAGGATTTTACGCAGAATATAGCGGAATCTGGATCCTGGAAGGCGATTGGATTCCGGGAGGCAGCAAGGAGTGGCCTGCCAATGAAGGTGTCGTGCTTGAGGGCGATACTGTGATCAAACCCAAGTGGAAAACCACCGAGTTGGCTGCACCGAACGGCTGCACCATCAAAGGTCAGCTGGCAATGTGGAACGAAAGATCCTATGCTGTGAAATATGAATTCTCTCTTTATTCAAGCGCAGACGCGGAAACTCCGGTTCTGACCATGGAAACTACGAAAACAATGCTTGATCTGAAAGCGATCTATCCTGCACTGGAGCTGGGAACCTACTATCGGTTCACCGTGCGTGCGTTCAGGACGGATGATCAGTACAGTCCTTCTGCTGCCAGCAGCTGGACATACATGCCTTATCCTTCCCTCACCGGTCAGGCCACCGGCATCCCCGAGGAAGCACATGCCGGCGATGTTCTTACGGTAGACGATCCCAACGGCGTAGACAAATCCATTCTTCTCTATCAGTGGGAGCGCAGCGATGACGGACAGAACTGGTCTGTGATCGCAGGCGAGGGATCCGCCTCCTATACCGCAAAGAAGGAGGACGAAGAGAAATACATTCGCGTCAATGTTATGGCTAGGGACTACATGGGCAAGCAGACAAGCAGAGCCTGCCTGATCGTTGCCAAGTTGAGCGGTACAATGCAGATCACCGGCACGCCGAGATACGGCAGCACCCTGACGGCAGTTATTACCGGCTCACAGGACGCCAACTTTGTCTATAACTGGTACCGAGATTCCGTGAATATTTGCAGCACTGCGTCCAATCAGTACACAACAACACTGGAGGATATTGGTAGAACGATCTCCTGTACTGCTACCGCATACGGCGGTGTGAAAGGCAGCCTCACGGCAAGCGGAGTAGAGATTCAGAAGGCTGTCGGCCCTGCTGCACCTGATATAACATCGCACCCCGCAACATTGGAAGATGATTCCAACGGTTGGATCGAGATCGCCGGCGGATATCCCATCGAATACAGCACCTCACCGGATTTTGCATCTTCCGGCATAGTAAGCTCCGGCAATCTTTACGGACTTACCTCCGGTACCTACTATCTGCGTACCGCCGCAAGCAGCTGGAAGGAAGCAGGTGCAGTCACTTCCGTAATCGTCGATGTTCATACCGCTGCACTTGCGATCAAGCCGATCGACCCCATTCCTTTCGGAACAGCAGGTAGATTTACGGACAATATCATAGTTGAGGCTGTAGGCGGCACGGAACCTTATACATGGGAGATCATTACACAGCCCTATTTTGTGGATGCGTTCTCCAAGGAGGGATTTAGGGCGGATACAACGCTGAATACGTTTTATCCCGGAAAGACAGCATCCTTTTATGTTCAATTTCCCAACAGCCGCGGCTCCAATCTGGGACGTATGAGAATCAAGGTAACCGACCAGAATGGTGACATTGCGGAACTCCCTATTACTTTCGAGGGATACAAAGCGAATTATGCGGTAGAATACCCTTATTACTTCAGCATTGAGAAAGCAGAAGGCCGTGAGGATTTCTCTACGAAAACCTATACCTACGGTTACGACCCTATCCCGAAGAGTGAGGCAATGATCGTCACACTACGCAACGAGTGCGGCGATGAGGCATACCCGATCATACTGAGCGATCTCACTTTTGATGTGGCAAATGGTAACGGACAGATCAATTATGACGTTTACGTTGACCCCGCGTTCTCAGGTGACAGATTGGGACGATATGAAGAAGTGGATATCTATATCGTGCCGAAAACGGGTCTGAATGCAAGTACGGGATGGGTATCCGGTTACCCCGCAAATCTGACAGTTACTCATTCGGAGGGTACAAGAAGTACACTGAATTACGGCTCTTTCTTCCTGGTAGAGCCGAAAGCCCTTGATACCTGTATCGTGGAGGAGATCCCTGCACAGTCTTACACAGGCAGCGCGATCACACCGGATCTTCGAATCTGGGACGGCAAGCGTTATCTTAGCGATGAGGATTGCTACGTTGAGTGGATGGATAATGTAGAAGAAGGTACCGCAAGTTACACCGTCATTGCCAAGGAAGAGTTTGGTGTTGGCTCCAGAAACTACGCAGGTAGTATCAGCGGAACATTCCTGATCAGCAAGGAGCAGGTGGGCATCAGCGGAGCTTTGATTCCTCATGACGCCGGCGTTGTACTGGATGCGGTCACAGTGGAGGTCCTTCAGGGCGATACAGTGATCAAGTCTGCTGTCGGCTCCACTGCGTCCGGTTATAGCATTATGGGTCTTGCCGACGGCACATATACCCTTCGCGTATCCGCAGATGGTTACGCAACTGCTACGACGTCTGTAACGGTATCCGGAAGTACTGTTGTGAAGAATATTACGATCTATACGAAAGTGAAGTATGAGCACACACTGTCTGTGCAGAACAACCTTGCCATCAACTATTATGTGGGACAGAGCAAGATCACGGATCTGACGAATGTGCGTCTGGAATTGTCAATGGATAAGTACGATGACCTGGGAATCAAGACGGTGGACGATTCCACGATCGCAGGCAACCTGACAACCAATGGCAGTGTGAAAGAATATAAGTTTATCTACGCAGGTGTAGCATCCTATCAGGCAATCAACGAGATAAGAGCAACGCTTGTGGGTGAGAAGGATGGCGTGACCTACAGCTTTGCGCCTGATGTATACTCTGTCGAAACTTACTGTTATAATCAGATCAGAAAGTCTACTGTAGCAGAGAAGACCAAGAGACTGCTGGTCGATCTGTTGAATTACTGTGCTGCATCCCAGACCCACTTCGGAATCCGTACGGATCGGTTGGCAAACAGTCGATTGACAGCAGAAGAGAAGGCATACGGAACCGCTGAGGATCCTGTACTGCATAATGCTTCGGCAAGCACGGCTCTGGACGGTGCGACCGCGAAGTTCAGCGGAAAGACCCTGGTACTGGGAAATAGTGTAGAACTGAAGATCTATATGAAACTGCCCGGCACGGTGAAGGATAATATCAAACTGAGACTCTCCTATGTGAATATGTACGGAGTATCTACAACGGTAGACATCCCGTATGCACAGTTCGCGTATGATGCAAAAGCAGATGAGTACTCTGCAAAATACACGGGAATCATTGCACCGGAGTTCGGCAATACCATCACCTTGAAGATCTTGGATGGCAGCAAAGAGATCAGCAGCACTGACCTGTATAGCATAGAGACTTATGCATACAACAGAGTAAACAACTCCAACTCAGTAACACTAAAAGCAGTTGTTGTTGCGATGATGAAGTACTCTAATAGCGCGAAAGCGTATTTCCAATAATGCCGAAAGGATTTTCGGGCAAGAAAAAAAGGTGTGATCTCACACCTTTTTTCTTTGTACAGATGTTTTTTATACAAACTCGGTCTCAATGACCAGCTCCAGGCGCTGCTCGGGATATGCCGCCTTCATGTAGGCGGTGAATTCCTCCCGGAGCGCATCCCAATCCTGCAGGTCGTAATCTACCACCAGATCGCAGTAGATGTCGTTGTTCGTCGAATCGATGTAGAGTGCGTGGTAGCTGATGACGTGGTCGTGACTCTTGACGAAGGAAGCGATATGCCTGCGCATTTCCTTTAATACTTCGGAATCACCGTTTACCGCATATAGTCCGAATACCATGGTGATGTGATGCTCATGCATGATCTGCAGCTGCATGGCGTGAATGTTTGCATAGATCTCATCCACGGTGAGCTTGTGGTCCACCTCGATATTTACGGAACCGGAGTAGGCGTCGGGACCGTAGTTGTGCAGGATCATGTCCGCAGCATTCAATACGATAGGATTGCTTCGGATGATCTTGTAAAGGTCGTCTGCCAGATCCTTGTCCCCGGCGGTTCCCAGAAGGGAATCCATGGTCTCCTTCAGGATCTCATAGCCTGCCTTCAGGATAAAGAGGGAAGTGATGACACCGGCGTAGGCATCGATGGAAAGGTGGAATACCAGGTATACAAGAGTTGCCAGAATGGTCACAACGGAAACGATGCAGTCCATCTTGCAATCCTTGCCCACACCTACCAGGGAGGAAGCATTGATGCGGTTGCCCTGTTTGATCATGTAACTGCCCAGCAGGAATTTGATCAGAGCAGACACAGCAACGATGACGATGACTAAGGGAGTGATACTCATTTCTCCGGGTTCGAAGATGGACATCACAGATTCCTTGGCTGTTTCATAGCCGGTGATCATGATCATACCTGCGATGATCATGCTGGTGAAATATTCGATACGTCCGTAGCCGAAGGGATGCTTCTTGGTGGGATGTTTCCCTGCCAGCTTGGTGCCGATGATGGTCAGTACCGAGGAGGATACATCCGCCGCATTGTTCAGACCTTCGGAGACCACGGCGATGGAGGACACTGCCAGACCGATGATGATCTTCACCCCTGCGCACAAAAGGTTTACCAGGATGCCCAGCCAGGAGGTGGCCATGATCACGCCTTCTCTGGAATTCGGGTCCTGACGGAAGAGTTTATATAAGAAATTCATTTTGTTTCTCCTTTGATCAAGATAGGCTTTATTATATCACGTTCGGAGAGTTTGTGTTATACTTACTTTATTCGATATATATTTCAGAGGTGCTTATGGTTACATTACGGGATATGAAAGCAGAAGAACAGGAAAAGATATTTCAATTGTATGAGGAGGCTTTTCCGGAGATCGAGAGAAAACCCATCCCTATGTTGTTGGATCTGCGAAAGAAAGATAAGATATATCTTCTTGCGGTGCATGATGGGGAAAGCGACGAGGTCGTGGGCTTGAGCTTTCTGCTGCACTATGGCGATATGATCCTGTTTGACTATTTTGCGATCATGCCGCAGCATCAGAGCAAGGGATATGGAGCGGAGGTCCTTCGGGCTGTGGTAGAACGGTATCCCGGGAAGCGTATCTTCGGTGAGGTGGAGCCTCTGGATCCCGAGGCCCCCAATGCTAAGCAGAGGCAGCGCCGCATGGATTTCTATCTCCGAAACGGCGTAAAGGAGACAGGGATCATCGTGAATCTGTTCGGATGTGAACTGCAGCTGATGTATGCGGGGGACACCCCCATCACCTATACAGAGTATGTGAAATTTCTTCGTCACATATACGGCGGTTTGAAAGGCCGCCTGATCGTGAGGAGAAATGTCCATTTTGTCAGGCAGATGTAGTCTTTTGGTTGACAGTAAAGAGTACATTTGTTATACTAAATGCGTTTTGGAAGGATAGTGTTAGAGCCTTTCAGGCAATTATACGGACCACGAGGAATCGTTAAGGCCATACGGACAGCCGGGTCCACTGCCGAGTTGCAGATTTTCTGCGTTATTGATTGAGTTAGGAGCTCAAATTTTATAAGTTGGTTACTTCATAAACCATTTTGCATCTATGTGCAGACTTGTGAAACGGTCAATAAGAGTAGTAAAAGTATTATTGCTATATAGACTCTACGATTATCTTGTTCAATGATTTTATCTTTGGAGCGGTGAAAGCCCCACGGATATTGTCTTTATCGACCGACCACACTTGCGAGCCTGCACATGGATGCAGACTCGCTTTTTTATTGTACAAGGAGGAAGAGCATGAATACCAAGAATTATCGTTTGGATCAGCGCAAGGCACCGATCTATGAAGCTCTGGAACGTTTTCGTCAGATGAGAGTGGTTCCCTTTGATGTGCCCGGTCATAAACATGGTAAGGGTAATCCCGAACTGACCGAGTTTTTGGGAAAACAGTGTGTAGGAGTGGATGTCAACAGTATGAAACCTCTGGACAACCTCTGTCACCCTATCTCTGTTATCAGAGAGGCGGAGGATCTGGCTGCGGATGCTTTCGGCGCGGCACATGCATTCCTGATGGTAGGCGGTACCACCAGTTCCGTACAGAGCATGGTCCTTTCCGTCTGCAAGCACGGGGATGAGATCATCCTTCCTAGAAACGTGCACAGAAGTGTTATCAACGCACTGGTTCTCTGCGGTGCGGTTCCCGTATATGTAAATCCCGAGATGGACGAGCGCCTGGGTATCTCCCTTGGCATGAAGCGTGAGCAGGTTGCCAAGGCGATCAAGGAGCATCCCAAGGCAGTGGCTGTATTGGTAAACAATCCTACCTACTACGGTATCTGTTCCGACCTGCGTGCCATCGTGAAAATGGCACATGACGCCGGCATGCTTTGTCTGGCGGATGAGGCACATGGAACCCATTTCTATTTCGGCAGCGGTCTTCCCGTATCCGCGATGGCAGCAGGTGCCGACATGGCAGCAGTTTCCATGCATAAGAGCGGCGGTTCCCTGACCCAGTCAAGCTTACTGCTCTGCGGACCGAATGTTCACGCAGACTATGTGCGCCAGATCATCAACTTGACCCAGACTACTTCCGGCAGTTACCTTCTGATGTCCAGCCTGGATATCAGCCGCAGAAACTTAGCCCTTCGCGGCAGAGAGATGTTCCATACAGTTACAGACATCGCTGAATATGCAAGAGATGAGGTCAATGCCATCGGCGGTTATTACGCTTTCGGCAAAGAACTCTGCAACGGTGACTCCGTATTTGATTTCGACACCACCAAGCTTTCCATCCATACTCTGGATATCGGTCTGGCAGGTATCGAAGTATATGATATCCTTCGTGATGAGTACGATATTCAGATCGAGTTCGGTGATATCGGTAACCTCTTGGCTTACATCTCCATGGGAGACCGTATGCAGGAGGTGGAGCGACTGGTAAGTGCGCTGGCCGAGATCCGCAGAAGATTCCAGAAGGACGGCACCGGACTGATGAGCAACGAGTACATCGAGCCCATCGTAGCCTGCAGCCCTCAGGAAGCATTCTATGCCAAGAAGGAAAGTCTTCCTCTGGAGGAGACCGTGGGTCGTATCTGTAGTGAGTTCGTAATGTGTTATCCTCCCGGAATTCCCATCCTGGCTCCCGGTGAGAAGATCACAAAATCCATTCTGGATTATATTATTTATGCGAAAGGCAAAGGCTGCAGCATGACCGGTCCCGAGGACCCTGAGATCCTGCATCTGAATGTCATCAAAGAGAAAAAGAAAGGAACGAAATAAGCATGGAATTTTGGTTTAGTGAGTTTCATACCCCTGATGTAAAGCACAGTATCAGATTTAACGAGCACCTGTATTCAAAGCAGAGCGCTTTCCAGAGAATCGATATCTTCGATACTCCCGAATTCGGCCGTGTACTGACCCTGGACGGAAATGTCATGCTGACCGAGCGCGACGAATTCATCTACGATGAGATGATCACCCACGTGCCTATGGCAGTACATCCCGGTGTAAAAAATGTACTGGTGATCGGTGCCGGAGACGGCGGCGTAGTAAGAGAGCTGACCCGCTACGACAGAGTAGAGCGCATCGACCTGATCGAGATGGATCCATTGGTTATCGAAGCCTGTCGTGCATACCTGCCCGGCAATGCCTGCCGAATGGATGACCGCCGCGTACATATCACCTTCGGCAATGCACTGAAAGAGATCAGACATTGCGAGAATGAATACGACCTGATCATCGTAGATTCCACCGATCCTTTCGGACCTTCCGAAGGACTTTTCACCAAGGAATTCTACGGCATCTGTTATAACGCTCTGAGAGAGGACGGTATCATGGTCAACCAGCAGGGAAGCCCCTTCTATGCTGAGGATGCCAAGGCAATGCAGAGAAGCCACAAGCGTATCGCAAGTACCTTCCCCATCAGCCGTGTGTACCAGGCACATATTCCTACCTATGCGGCAGGTTACTGGACCTTCGGTTTCGCCAGCAAGAAGTATCATCCCATCGATGCCCTGGATGTAGAAGCATGGTTGAAACTGAACTTAAAGACCCGCTATTATACCCCTCATCTTCACAAGGGTGCGTTCTATCTTCCCGCGTTTGTAGAAGAAATGCTTTTGGAAGTGGAGAATGAGATCCAATGAGAAAAAATGTAGAGACTTTTATCGCCTGTGATGCTCCTTACGAGGAGGCAGGCATCGTTATCTTCGGAGCGCCCTTCGACTCCACCACAAGTTTCCGCCCCGGCGCCCGCTTCGGCTCTGCGGCCATCCGTCACGAGAGCTTCGGCATCGAGACCTATAGCCCCTATCAGGACAAAGACCTGGAGGATATCTCCGTATTCGACAGCGGTGACATCGAGCTCTGCTTCGGTTCTGCAGAGAGTGCCCTTTCCGATATCGAGGAGAGAGCGGCAGAGATCCTTTCCGACGGAAAGCTTCCCTTCCTGATCGGCGGAGAGCATTTGGTTACTTTGGGAAACGTGAGAGCGGTACTGAAGAAATATCCCGATCTGCACATCGTTCATTTCGATGCTCACGCAGATCTTCGCGATGATTACCTGGGAGCAAAACTGAGTCACGCCTGTGTCATCAGACGTTGTCACGACCTGGTTGGAGACGGTCGTATCCATCAGTTCTGCATCCGTTCCGGCGAGCGCACCGAGTTTGCTTTTGCAAAAGAGCATACAGACTTCCATCCCCTGTCCTTCGACGGACTGGAGGAGAGCGTGAAGGCACTGAAGGAAAGCGGTGTACCCGTGTATTTCACCATCGATCTGGATTGCCTGGATCCTTCCTGTTTCCCCGGAACCGGTACACCGGAAGCCGGCGGAGTTACCTTCTTGCAGCTTTTGGATGCGATCAAAAAGGTATGTACCTGTAACATTGTAGCAGCAGACATCAACGAACTGGCACCTATGCTGGATCCTTCCGGCGTGTCTACTGCCATGGCATGTAAAGTATTACGAGAGTTTTTATTGGCACTGAACTAAAAGAGAAAAGAGGACAAAGAAATGAGTAGAGTACTTGTAATCGGTTGTGGCGGTGTTGCCACTGTTGCTATCAGCAAATGTTGTCAGCTGGATGATGTTTTCACCGAGCTTTGTATCGCTTCCCGTACCAAGGAGAAGTGTGATGCTCTTGCAGCAAAGCTTGCTCCCAAGACCAAGACTGTGATCACCACCGCAAAGGTAAATGCGGATGACGTGAACGAACTGATCGAGCTGATCAATTCCTATAAGCCTGACCTTGTAATGAATATCGCGCTTCCTTATCAGGATCTGACCATCATGGACGCTTGTCTGGCTTGCCATGTGAACTACATGGATACCGCTAACTACGAGCCCGAAGATACCGATGATCCCGAGTGGAGAGCGATCTATGAGAAGAGATGTGAGGAGAAGGGCTTCTCCGCATACTTCGATTACAGCTGGCAGTGGGCATACAGACAGAAGTTTGAAGAAGCTGGTCTGATCGCACTGTTGGGCTGCGGCTTCGACCCCGGTGTTACCCAGGCTTACTGCGCATATGCAAAGAAGCATGAATTTGATACCATCGATACCATCGATATCTTAGACTGCAACGGCGGCGACCACGGTTACGCTTTTGCAACCAACTTCAATCCCGAGATCAACCTTCGTGAGGTTTCCGCACCCGGTTCCTACTGGGAGGACGGTCACTGGATCGAGATCCCCGCTATGAGCATCAAGAGAGAGTACGACTTCGATCAGGTAGGACACAAGGATATGTACCTGCTTCACCATGAGGAGATCGAGTCCATCGCTGAGAACATTCCCGAGGCTAAGAGAATCCGTTTCTTCATGACCTTCGGCCAGAGCTATCTGGATCATATGAGATGTCTGGAGGACGTAGGAATGCTTTCCACCACCCCTATTATGTACGAGGGCAAGGAGATCGTTCCCATCCAGTTCTTAAAGGCTCTGCTTCCCGATCCCGCAAGCCTTGGACCCAGAACCAAGGGTAAGACCAATATCGGTTGTATCTTCACCGGTAAGAAGGACGGAAAGGACAAGACCTACTACATCTACAATGTATGCGATCACCAGGAGTGCTACCGTGAGGTTGGCTCTCAGGCCATCAGCTACACCACCGGTGTTCCCGCTATGTGCGGCGCACTGATGCTGCTTACCGGCAAGTGGACCACCATCGGTGTTCATACCGTAGAAGAGTTCGATCCCGATCCCTTCATCGAGGCACTGGACAAGTATGGTCTGCCTAAGAACGAGACCCATGATCCCGTTCTTGTAGGTTAAGACTTATGACAGAGAACAGACCTCATTTCAAAAGATTAATTTCAAAAGACCGTGAGGCTTTATTCGCAAGCGTTCCCACACCTGCTTACATTCTGGACGAGGCGGCATTGATCGCCAACGGAAAGATCATCAAGCAGGTCTGTGAGGATACCGGCGCGAAGATCCTGCTGGCGCAGAAGGCCTTTTCCAACTATGACTGCTATGAGTTTATGGCACCCTACATGTCCGGCACCGAAGCCAGCGGCCTGTACGAGGCAAGGTTGGGCAAGGAAGAGATGCCTGACAAGGAAGTCCATGTATTCTGCGGCGCCTACAGGGAGAGCGATTTCCCGGAGCTTTTTGCCTACGCGGATCATATCGTGTTCAATTCTCCTGCGCAGTTTAAGAAGTACGCAAAACTCTGCAAAGAAAACGGCAAGAGCATCGGCCTTCGCATCAACCCCGAGTTTTCCACCCAGGAGGGACATGCCATCTATGATCCCTGTGCACCCGGCGGAAGACTTGGTACCACCAGAGCAGCCTTCGACGCACAGATGGATGCAGAGAGCATCGCACTTCTGGACGGCCTGCATTTCCACACCTTGTGCGAACAGAATTCCGACGACCTGGAGACGACCCTGCAGGCAGTGGCAGAGAAGTTCGGCGACATTCTGAAGAACTGCAAGTGGGTGAATTTCGGCGGCGGCCATCACATCACCCGGGTGGACTATGATATCGAGACTTTGGAGAAGTGCATCCGTTTTGCACAGGATACCTGGGGCGTAGAGGTATACTTGGAGCCCGGTGAAGCCTGGGCGTTGAACGCAGGATATCTGATCACTCATGTGCTGGATACTCCCGTAAACGGAGAGGTGAAACTGGCTATCTTGGATGCCAGCGCAGCCTGCCATATGCCTGATGTGATCGAGATGCCTTACCTGCCCCCTATCTTCGGCGCAGAGACCATCGAGGAGGATGAGCCGAAAAGCGGTATCCGCTATCGATTAGGCGGTCCCACCTGTCTGTCCGGAGATGTCATCGGCGACTATGCCTTTGACAGAGACTTAAAGGAGGGAGACCTGCTGGTGTTCGGCGATATGGCCATCTACACCACCTGCAAAAATAATACCTTCAACGGTATGCCCCTGCCGGATATCTATCTCCTGCAGGAAAACGATGAGATCAGACAACTGACCCATTTCGGTTACGACGACTTCAAGATGCGTCTGGGCAGCCGTAGATAATTTTTACACAAGGAACAACAATATGAAAAAGACACAGAGTATTATCGTAAGCGTCGTCGGTGTTGTTTTGGTGCTTTGCCTGGTTCTTGGCATTCGCTTCGGCACCGTATATGCAGATGCAAAGTATATCCGCGACAACCTGGACTTTACGAACTTTACTTACAAGGCAGACGTAGTACTGGATGAGAGTAAGGTATCCACCACCTACAAGGTGACCAGTTCCATCCTGGGTTTCTGCGCAGGCCTTGACAAAGAGCAGATGTATCACCCTTATCTGGAGGGCAGCAAGGACGGCGGTGACTTCTATGTGAAGGTATACCCCAAGGATGCGGACAAGCCCATCACCGAGCTGTTTGCCGGAAATGATAAGTGCATCGTCAACGGCGGCATGGTCTATGATACCGTCCGCGACAATGTGGTGGACAAGATGCCCCTGTTAGGTGCCGTGATCACAGAGTGGAGAGGAACCGATTATCTGTCCCTGCAGCAGGTCAGAGAACTGCTGGGTACAACAGACGATGACGATCTGCGCTTCAGTTTCCCCACAGCGGAACTGGGACGGGATGTGAAGGAGATCTTCCAGATCCTGACCGGTATGCAGAAGACCAACGGCGACAAGAGAGAATATGCTTTTGAGAACGAGCAGATCAGAATCGGTTTTGCGGTGGACAGAAATTCACCGGTAGAGATGTTTATCACCCTGAAGCAGCCCGGCGAACTGCAGGATATCCTGGATAAAGAGCTGGCAGCATTGAATGTGAAACTGCCCGAGACCATCCTGAAAAGTACCTCTACCATCGACCTGCGCATCACTTGTCAGGAGAGCAAGATCATGGTTCCCGAGGATGTGATCGACAGCGCGAACTTAGAAAGGATCCTTGCTGTCAAGAAGACCATTGATAAGCTCCTTCCTTCAGGAGAATAAGGCAAAAATAGCCTCCTCGTATAGGTAAAATTAACCAAAAATAAAGCCGATTCCGAACTTCGTATTGAAAACCGATTCTGCGGTGTGATACAATCGATTTTGGGTTATTTCGGCTTTTTTTTTATGGTTTTTTGGGGTGTATTGTGGAGGTATTTTCTATGAATTTTGAGATCTTGTATTATTTTCAGACAGACATTATCTGTATCGGTCTGATCGCACTGGTGTTGATCCTGCAGCGCAAGCATAGCAGAGCAAACACCGCGGATGTGAACTTCATGAGAGCCATAGAGCATATCACTTTGGCTTATTGCGCTTCGGATCTGCTTGCTTGGGCTACCAACGGTTCCGCTTATGAGATCGGGTCCTATCTGAATCTTTTTGCCAACGCGGTATACATCGGATTGCAGCCGCTTTTGGCATTCGTGTGGTTAAAGTATGTATATTACAAGGTGGACAAGGAAGAGTTCGGAAGAAGCGTAAAGGGCAGAGCTTTGTCCTTCCCTCTTCTCCTGGTATGTTTCCTGATCCTGTCCTCTCCTGTGACACACTTTGCTTTTGCTATTGACGAGAATAATGTGTACCATAGAAACTTCGGCGCCTATGTAGGCCCTGTAGTCTGCGTGATCTATCTGATCTATGCGACCGTGCTTCTGGTACAGTATCTGAGAGAGAATCCCGTGGAACTGCGCAGAGATGATATCATTCCCATGATCATCTTCCCGATCCCCTTTATGATCACTGCAGTGCTTCAGATCATTTTCTACGGACTTTCCATCAACCAGGTAGGTTTGACTTTCTCACTGTTATTGGTATTTTTGAATCTTCAGTTCAACCGTGCAACTTTGGATGAGATCACCGGCCTGAATAACAGACGCGCACTGAAGATCTATCTGAACAACCTCTTCCAGAAGAAGAAAGAGGGAACGGTATTCCTGACCATGATCGGTGTGGAAGGATACCAGAGCCTGCTTTCCGGTTACGGACGTCATGAGGGAGAGCGTGTTCTGGCGGATGTGGGCGACCTGCTTAAGAAGATCTGCAGGAAACAGCAGGACGATGTTTTCCTGGCAAGATACAGTGATGCAGAGTTCGTGATCTGCGGTTCCGATTTCAAGCCGGAGCAGCTGACAGAACTGGTAGAAAGCATCAAGGAGGCTGTTAAGGTCTATAATGACGCTTCCGATAAGTCTTATAATCTGAACCTGAACGTGGGTTATTCCAGCGAGACCTTTGCGGCTCTTGGCTCCTACGATAGGTTGTTGAAAAAGGTGGATGAGCGATTGGCCGCTGCCAGAAAAATGAATAGAGAGTAATCAATGCCCCTTCAGGATCTACGGATTTTGAAGGGGTTTTCTTTCAGAACCTATAGCAGAGATCGCAGGAATGTGATATAATAAATCAGTTAAAGTCGAATTGACTCGAAACAAACGGAATTTGAAATACCAAAGCAAAGGAAGTCTGACAATGAGTAGTGTAGAAGAGTGCAGAAAACAATTGATCAAAAACGGTACCAATTTGAATGAGCCGTTCCTGTTCGTAAGCTACAAGAGAGAGGATGCAGAAAAGGTATATCCTTTCGTACTGGAATTGCAGAAGAGAGGGGTAAACCTCTGGATCGATACCAATATGGTAGCGAATGTAGGAGACAGCTGGCAGAAACCTGCCTTTGATGCTATTTTCGAGATGAACTGTGCATCCATCCTGTTCTTCGCCTCCCTGAGATCCATGAGAAGCGTGCCCTGCCTTGCAGAGATGATGTATGCCGGCACCGAGATGTGTGCTGACAGACACGAGGATACTTTTAAGATCCTGTCCGTGGATATCGACAATATCATATCAGGATATGCATCCGTGAATAACTTTATCAGACAGCACAAGAGAGAACTGGACGTGATCCTGGACCAGAGAGCTTTGGAAGGTATCTTCACAGATGATGTGTTTGATGTCGAGAGCGATCGTTTCAAGTTTATCAGCAGACTGCGTACCGAGTTCGAGGTAGCTAAGAATATTGCCAAGATCACAGGTCTGAGCGATGAGAAGACCATTCTGGCGCAGAATGCAGACCAGATCATTGAGTCCTGCACCAAGACGATCCTGAATATTTCTCCCGTGAAAGCACCTGAAAGGGCAAAAGAAGCAACCCCTTCCGGAAGCAGCACTGGTTCCATCCAGGATGCAGCCAAGAAGATGAATCAGAATACAGGTAACGGATCCAGTCTCTGGGGACAGAGGATCGCTTACGATAAGCCCCAGCCCGCAGAGGATGACAAGACTCCCGAGAATAAGTTAAAGGGTAAGAACGTTGAGACCATTACTCTTTCCGACGGCAGCACTTACACCGGTGAGAGAGTGAACGGTAAGTATCATGGATACGGCGTCTATTGCTTCGCCAGCGGTGCCAAGTATGAGGGTGAGTTTTACGAGGGCCAGATCCACGGCCGCGGTACCTACTATTACACCAGCGGCAGCCGTTACGAGGGCGAATTCGTTGCCGGTAAGAAGTGCGGCGTAGGAACCATGTATTATGGCGACGGTCGTCTGTACGAAGGCGAATACAAAGATGACAAGATCAACGGCCGAGGCAGATTCCGCACCAAGAGCGGAGATATCTACGAAGGTGAGTTCAAGGACGGCGCATATCACGGCTACGGCACCTACACTCACACCAACGGCGCGAAGTACGAAGGCTTCTACGAGAACAGCAAGCTTCACGGAAAAGGAAAATATACCTATGAAGACGGCAGTACTTACGAGGGAGATTATTTCCAGGGCGTGAAGAAGGGACACGGTGTCTATATCACCAAGTCCGGTATTCGCCATGAAGGTGAGTATGCCGAGGGCAAGAGAAACGGTCAGGGTGTTATGACCTATCCCGACGGCAGAAGATACGAGGGCGAGTTCAAGAATGATAAATTCCATGGCTTCGGTACCTACAGAACCGCTAAAGGTGACGTGTACGAAGGCATGTTCGTGGAGCATCATTACGAGGGCCCCGGAAAGTATACCTTTGCCAACGGTGATTACTATGAAGGTTACTTTGCAAACGGTAAGCGCGGCGGCTACGGTAAGTTCACCTATGCTGCAGGCGGCTACTCCGAGGGCGAGTGGGAAGATGATAAGCTTCGTGACGGCGAGAGACACAGAATGGTAAACGGTGTCCTTAAGTCCGAGAAAGTGAAGAATTTCCAGGTAGTAACGGAATAAGATCCGTTCATATATGAGGAGGAGAAAAATATGAAAAAATTAGCAACGATCGTGCTGTCTGCAGCGCTTATCATGAGCCTTGCAGCCTGCGGCGCGGAGAAGACTGTGGAAGAGAGCAGCATAGCAAGCTCTGTTCAGGTTGAGAGCAGTGTGGAAGTGAAGGAAGAGAGCAAGGAAGAATCTTCCGAAGCGGATGTAGCACCTGCATCTTCCGAAGTGAAGGAAGAGGTAGAGAGCAGCGAGGAAGCTTCCGTAGAGGTTAGCGGAGAGACTGAAGTGGATGCCAATAGCTGGCTTGCCACCAAGACCGGTAAGTTCTTCAGCCAGTTTACAGAAGGTGAGATGTACTGGAAACTCATCAGCAATGTAGAGGGAGAAGACCAGACCCTGATCATGGCCATGAAGGAAGGCAAGGTAGCCATTGAGGTGACCGATGATCAGATGGGCACCGTTTCCATGATTGTAAAAGACGGAAGCAGCTACATCGTCAGCCACGCAGAGAAGATGGCTGTTAAGTACACCGGTGACTATACACAGGCTATGGATCTGGATATGACAGATCTTCTGGTAGATATCGACGAGAAGGATATGACCACTCTGAAGACCGGCAAGGTAGAGATCGACGGCGTTGAGTATGATGCTGAGATCTGGACAGAGGAGGAGATCGGTTCCGCTTTCTATTTCCAGGGTGACACACTGAAGTACATCGTTACTATGGACGAGGGTGATGAGACCCGCATCAAGGTTGAGGACTACTCCAACAAGGTGGATGATGCATTGTTTGATGTTCCCGATGACTACACTATCCTTGAAATGTAATTGAATCATAGAACCAGGAAGGACGGTATGACATACCGTCCTTTTTTATGTGATACTCTTTTGGAATCCTACATACAATGTAAAAAGATTCTGAAGGGGTCATCTTTTGAAGGATTATATTGAGGAGCGAGCCATCAAGATTGCTTTGTATATCATTGAACGGGGAGCCACCGTGAGACAGACGGCCAAGGCATTCGGCGTTTCAAAATCTACGGTACATAAGGACGTGACCATGCGTCTGGAGGAACTGCATCCGGACCTGGCCAGGCAGGCCAGACAGGTGCTGGAGACCAATAAGTCGGAGCGGCACATCAGAGGCGGTCTGGCTACCAGAGAAAAGTATGCGCACATGAAACACTGAACTTCGGACGACACAGAAAATATTTACTTTTGAAGTGGGAAAGGATAGAATAAGAACAGAAAGAACGATAAGGAGAACCGTTATGCCGCAGGATGCAGAGAAGATATCATCATTAGCGAAAAGAGTCATAAAACTGACCCATGATGATCTTCTGATGCACCTGCGTTTTTTTGACCTGGCGCTGGCCGGACTGAAGTGCAGAGAGCGCAAGGGGATCGGGTGCCTTGCCATGGACGGTGAAGTCCTGCAGTATGATCCTTACTATGTGCTGAAACTGTATCGGGAGGATCCTGCAAAGGTCACCAGAGCATACCTCCATATCCTGCTTCACTGCATCTTCCATCACAGTTATCGGTATGAGAAGCTGGAAGGAGAGACCTGGGATCTGGCAGCGGACATAGCGGTGGAAAACGTGATACTGGACATGAAATTGCAGAGCACGTTTTTGGAAGAAGACGAGACCGCCAGACGTAAGCTTACGGTGCTGCGGGAGGATATAGGCCCCCTGACGGCAGAGCGGATCTATCGGTACTTTAGACAGAATCCCCCCACTCCAGGAGAGCGGAATCAGCTTAAGAAACTTTTCTGTCGAGACGATCACAGCCTGTGGAAACCGGCGGAGCAGCTGGAGATGACCCAGGAGATGTGGAAGAAGATCAGTGAGCGCGTGCGTGCGGACCTGAAGGCCTTTTCCAAAAATAAGACCGGTGCGGAGACTCTGGAGAAGAATCTGAAAGAGGCAACCAGGGAACGCTATGACTACAGCGCTATCCTGCGCAGCTTCACGGTCATGGGAGAGGACATCAAGGTCAACGAGGACGAGTTTGATTATATCTATTATACCTACGGCCTGAAGACTTACGGCAACATGCCGCTGGTGGAGCCTCTGGAATACAAGGAAGTGAACAAGGTCAGGGAGTTCGTCATTGCCATCGACACATCTGCTTCCTGCAGAGGGCAGATCGTGCGAAACTTCCTGCAGAAGACCTATGCTATCTTAAAGAGCAGCGAGAACTTTTTCACCAAGGTAAACATTCACATCATTCAGTGCGATAGCGAGGTGCAGAGTGATACCAAGGTGACTTCGGACGAGGAGTTCGAGACATTTATGAAGTACGGGAAGCTGACAGGCTTCGGCGCTACGGATTTCAGACCGGTGTTCGATTATGTGGACAAGCTGGTGATCGAGAAGGAATTTGAGAACCTGAAGGGACTCATTTACTTTACGGACGGCTATGGGATCTATCCTGAGAGAATGCCGAATTATGAGGTGATATTTGCTTTCCTGGACGAGGACGAGAACCGGGCACCGGTACCGCCCTGGAGTATGAAAGTAGTTCTGGAAAGCAATCAATTGGAGAAAAAAGATGAACATTAAGCAAGCAAAAGACTATATCAAAAGCACAGTCGGTCTATACCTGAAGAAGGATGAGTTCGGCGAATACAGGATCCCTGTGGTAAGACAGAGACCGATCTTCCTGCTGGGTGCACCGGGTATCGGTAAGACTGCCATTATGGAGCAGATCGCTGCGGAGATGGGGATCGCTTTGGTGTCCTATTCCATGACACATCACACCAGACAGTCCGCCCTGGGACTTCCCTTTATCACGGAGAAAACTTATGGCGGTGAAACCTATCAGGTGTCGGAATATACCATGAGTGAGATCATTTCCTCCGTCTATGAGACCATGGAGCAGAGCGGCATCAAGGAGGGTATCCTGTTTCTGGATGAGATCAACTGCGTGTCCGAGACACTGTCTCCTTCCATGCTGCAGTTTTTGCAGTATAAGGTCTTCGGCAGACACAGAGTGCCGGACGGATGGGTGGTAGTTACCGCCGGAAATCCCCCCGAGTACAACAAGTCTGTTCGCGACTTCGACGTGGTGACACTGGACCGATTGAAACTTCTGGAAGTGGAGCCGGAGTATGGCATCTGGAAGGAATATGCTTCCGAGAAACATCTGCATAGCGCGGTGCAGACCTTCCTGGATCTGAAGAAAGAATTTTTCTATTGTATGGAGATGACCACCCGCGGCAGAAGTTATGTCACTGCCAGAGGTTGGGAGGATCTGTCCCAGATCCTGTTCCTGTACGAGGAGGAGAAGCTGACCGTGGACGAGTCCCTGGTGGGACAGTATCTGCGCAATGACAAGGTAGTGAAGGAGTTCACTGCATATTATGATCTGTATAACAAATATAAGAGAGACTATCAGGTAGAGGAGATCCTGGCAGGACAGGCTTCCCCTCAGGCTGTGGAGAGAGCAAAGCAGGCAACCTTCGATGAGAGACTGTCCCTGCTTGGTATGCTGCTGGACAAGGTGCAGGCAGACATGAAGAACATCTGTGAGCAGGCGGCCTACCTTACGGACCTGCGCACCGTCTTGGCACCTTTGGGACAGAAGACAGCGGAGATGGAATTGCAGAAATTCCTGGATACCTTGGAGCAGCTGCGTGATCGCAGAGAGCAGATGGTCCGCAATCTGCAGATCGCCAACTCTCTTTCCGATGCAGATCGTAAAAAGCATAAGTCTGTGATCCGTTTCCTGGAGGAGAGCCGCAAGGAAGTGTACACAGGAGGATATGCTGATACTGTCACAGCCTATGAGGCAGTGAAAAATAAATATGCACAAAGTGTTGCGAAAATGAAGGCAGAGACCATGAAGACCCAGGAAGAATTGCATGCCCTGTTTGCTTTTGCGGAGGCAGCCTTTGCAGAAGGCAACGAGATGCTGATCCTGGTGACAGAACTTACGGTGAATACGTATTCCTCTAAATTTATTGCCATGTTCGGCAGTGAGGATTACAGAAAGCATAACGAGGCAATGATGTTAGGGGAGCGTGGAGATGACATCCGCGCAGAGATCCTGAAGCTGGGCCTGGAGTAATCGATGAACAGTACGAATCATTTTTATGAAAAGGATAACTGCTCCTACTACTATACCTGTCGGGAAGGCAAGGTGACCATCACCGGTTTCTCGGGGTATGAGAGCAGGGTGGAGGTTCCTGAACAGATCGAAGGAGCTCCGGTATGCATTATCGCAAAGAAGACTTTCCTGGGCAATAAACATCTGGAAGAGATCACCTTCCCGGATAGCCTGGAGGAGATCGGAGACTGGGCTTTTGCCTACTGCAGCAAACTGAAACATGTGACCCTGCCGAGAAAGAGTCTCCGCCTGGGGAAGGATGTCTTCACAAACTGTCCGGCACTGTCCGAGATCCGGTTTGCGGACGGGGAGAAGCCCAATGTGGCAAAGCATCTGGCAGCGGCAGCTACGATCATGGAGGCGCCTTACCTTTTGGACTTCGGTGCCTGCCATACGCCGGAATGGATGGAGCAGTGGGATGCAAGACTGCAGACCATCGTGAACACTCCCGACGAGGAAGGATATTATCTGCAGGTGCTCTGCGGCGAGGAAGATTACGGCAGCACGGATAAGGGTGCCTATATGTCGGGACGTCGCAGCAGGAAGATCAGGCTTTTGTTCTTGAGACTATTGGATGATCTGGAGAAACCTGCGGGCTTTAAAACGTGGATGGAGCGCTATCTCTTAGATCACACCAAGGGTTGCGAGTCGGAGGAGACCTGGACCATCATTCACAAGGAACACGGAAGAGACAAGGCATATTATCAGTTGTTTGCCGGGATCGGCTGTCTCACAAGTGAGAACCTTCCGGGGATCTTGGATGACATTAAGGACGAGTATCCCGAGATGAAAGCATACTTTATCAACTATGCCGGAAACGGTTCCGACGGCGGAGATTTCTTCGCAGGACTGGATTTCTGAAGTTAATCTTAATTTTTCTTTGGGACTTTAGTAAAAAGCCCCTGAAAGTATTGAAAGTGCTCGGGCACTCTGCTATACTGAGCACGATTTGAGCAATAGAAATGTGCAATAAAAAATAGGTTTTGGAAGGAGAATGGTTATGACATTAACTGAAGCAAAACAGAAGCTGGCCAAGTATGGACAGGAACATGTACTGAAATATTATGATGAGCTGAGTGATGCACAGAAGGAAGCTCTTCTGGCACAGATCGATGCTACGGATATGAGCATCCTTGCCAGCTGCAAGAATCGTGAAGAACTGGCTAAGAAGGGTGTGATCACTCCCCTGGCAGCAATGCAGCTTCCCGAGATCGAGGCAAATAAGGCAAGCTTTACCGCAACCGGTATCGAGGCGATCAAGGCCGGTAAGGTAGGCGCAGTGCTCTTAGCAGGCGGCATGGGAACCAGACTTGGTTCCGATAACCCCAAGGGTATGTACAATGTAGGTATCACCAGAGACCTGTATATTTTCGAGTGTCTCGTTAACAATATGCTGGATGTGGTGAAGCAGGCTGATGCATGGTTCCACCTCTTCGTTATGACCAGTGACAAGAACCATGAGGCAACCGTTTCCTTCCTGAAGGAGCATGATTACTTCGGCTACAAGGCTGAGTACATTCACTTCTTTATGCAGGAGATGGCAGCAGCTACCGACTATGACGGCAAGATCTATCTGGAGGAGAAGGGCAAGCTTTCCACCTCTCCCAACGGTAACGGCGGCTGGTTCGTATCCATGCAGAAGGCAGGCCTGCTTGACCTGGTAAAGAGCGAGGGCATCGAGTGGCTGAACGTTTTCGCAGTAGACAACGTATGCCAGAGAATTTGTGATCCTGCTTTCGTAGGCGCTACCATTCAGAAGAACTGTGTAGTCGGCGCGAAGGTAGTAAAGAAGAACGCACCGGATGAGAAGGTTGGTGTTATGTGTCTTGAGGATGGCAGACCTTCCATCGTAGAATATTATGAACTGACTGATGAACTGATGAACGCGAAGGATGCAAACGGTGATCCCGCTTACTACTTCGGCGTTATCTTGAACTATCTCTTCCGCGTACCCGAACTGATCGAGATCGTTGAGAACAGCCTTCCTCTGCACATCGTAGAGAAGAAGATCCCTTACCTCAACGAGGCAGGAGAACTGGTCAAACCCGAGAGCCCCAACGGTTTCAAGTTTGAGAACCTGGTTCTGGATATGATCCATCAGATGAGCAGCTGTCTGCCTTACGAGGTAGTTCGTGAGTACGAGTTCGCTCCCATCAAGAATAAGACCGGTATCGACTCCGTAGAGAGCGCAAGAGCATTGCTTCAGAAGAACGGTGTTGTCCTTTAATTTCGGAAAGGAAGGAATATTATGAGAATTCTGGTAACAGGCGGCGCCGGATACATCGGCAGCCACACAGTAGTAGAACTGCAGACAGCAGGTTATGAAGTAGTAGTACTTGACAACTTAAGCAACTCCAGTGAGAAGTCTCTGCAGAGAGTAGAGGCCATCACCGGCAAGAAGGTTCCCTTCTACAAGGCTGACATCTGCGACAGAGAGGCTCTGGAGAAGATCTTCAGCGCAGAGAAGATCGATGCAGTCATCCATTTCGCAGGACTGAAAGCGGTAGGCGAGTCCGTACAGAAGCCTTGGGAATATTATGAGAACAATATCGCAGGTACCTTGACTTTGGTAGACGTGATGAGAAAGCATGGCGTGAAGAATATCATCTTCTCCTCCAGCGCAACCGTTTACGGCAATCCTGCTTTCATTCCTATCACCGAGGAATGCCCCAAGGGACAGTGCACCAACCCTTACGGTTGGACCAAGTCCATGCTGGAGCAGATCCTTTCCGACATCCAGAAGGCAGATCCCGAATGGAATGTGATCCTGCTTCGTTACTTCAACCCCATCGGTGCTCACAAGAGCGGTACCATGGGCGAGAACCCCAACGGTATCCCTAATAACCTGATGCCTTACATCACACAGGTCGCTGTAGGCAAGCTGCAGCAGCTGGGCGTCTTCGGCAATGACTATGATACTCCCGACGGAACCGGCGTGAGAGACTACATCCACGTAGTAGACCTTGCTCTGGGTCACGTAAAGGCTCTGAAGAAGATCGAGGAGAAGGCTGGTCTTAAGATATACAACTTAGGTACCGGCGTAGGTTACAGTGTTCTGGATATCGTGAAGAATTTCGAGGAAGCCAACGGCGTGAAGATCCCTTATGTAATCAAGGACAGACGTCCCGGAGATATTGCCACCTGCTATTCCGATGCAAGCTTGGCAAAAAAAGAACTGGGCTGGGAAGCTCAGTTCGGTATCAAAGAAATGTGTGCGGATTCCTGGAGATGGCAGAAGAATAACCCCAA
>JAKSRX010000027.1 GCA_024403365.1 Acetatifactor sp.
CAATCGCGGCAGCCTGGTTCTTAGCATCTTCTGCTGCCTTTGCCGCAGCTGCGGATAAACTCCACATCCAGTCCCTTTGCCTTTGCTATAGTATCCACTTCCTCTCCCAGTTTCTCCTGGAAAAAGGCCGCGTGCTCACTATCCTGGTACGCACCCACGCCTACGCCTAAGAATGCCTGTGCCAGATTGTTGCAGATATTCAAGCGGAATTTTCCCCAGATCTCACCCAGAATATAGTTTGCCGTTCTGTAATGGATACCGGTTCCTTCGAACAATGCATCTACCGCAGCTGTTCTCTCGGTACCTCTAGCCTCATCGATTTCTCCGTAGATGATACCCACAGTGGTCTCCGGATCGAAGACAGTCCTGTTCTCCTTCCGTTCGGAAGCGATCTTGACATAGGAATACAGGATATTCTCCTGATGGATCACCTCACCGATGATCTCCTCACTGTCCACACCGTTCATCAGGCTCATCACGATGGTATGCTCATCAACAATCGTCTGAATGCTGCCAAGCGCAGGACGCAGGGAATTATATTTCAGGGATACGACCAAGAGATCCACTCCCTTTGCTTCTTCCGGCGTCTTCACCTTAGGGAAATATACCTTCTGATTGATGCAGAATCCTTCTCTCTCAAAGCGTTCTTTTCGTTCTCCTTCCGCAACCACGCAGAAATCGATATCTTTTCGCTCCGCTAATCCCCAGATCAAATATGCGCCTACCGCGCCGGCTCCCAATACTGCAACTGATCGTATCATCCATGTTTCCTTCTTTCTTTGCTTTGTCTATTGCAGACAACTTAAGTCTACACAATGGAGACGCCCCTGTCAAAGCAAAGCGTTATTCTGCCTATTCTTTCTCGGCAAAAGTCGTTGTGACCAGATCCTCATAAGGTACCCGTTCTTCCAGGACACCTGCATCCATCAGGATATTCTGCAGAAGTTCAAAAGAATCTTTCTCGAAAACAAGACTGGTTTTCCAGGTATCCTGAGCGGCATATCTCTCGATCATCATGGTCAATACCGACAGATCAGTCTCGGGGAACTGAGGCGCGATCACCCTTGCGATATCCTCCGGAGAGTGTTCGTTCATATACTCCATCCCCTTCTTCAGGGCATCGGTAAAAGCCTGCACCCGATGGGGATTGGCATCAATAAAGCTTTTCTTTGCACAGAAGGCGGTATAGGGAACATATCCGGACTCCTCTCCCAGAGAAGCCCCTACATAACCGTCTCCTTTCTGCTCCAGAGCGGTGGCATGGGGTTCGAATTCAATGGTGAAATCCCCTTTTCCGCCGGAAAATGCAGCTGCGGTGGATCCGAAATCAATGCTTTTATCGATGATCAGATCCTTTTCGGCATCAATATTATTCTTCTCCAATACAAATTCGAAGATCATCTCCGGCATACCGCCGTTTCTGCCGCCAAGCACCGTCTTCCCTTTCAGCATATCCCAGCTGAATTCACTGACAGGCTCTCTGGCCACCAGAAAATTACCTGCTCTCTGTGTCAATTGTGCAAAATTGACCACATAGTCCTGGGTGCCGCCTGCATAGGTATAGATGGTGCTCTCGCAGCCCATGAAACCAATGTCCGCAGAATCCGTCAGAACTGCCGTCATAGTCTTGTCGGCGCCAAAGCCGGTCACCAGCTCCAGATCGATACCTTCCTCCTCAAAATACCCTTCCTCGATGGCAACATACATCGGTGCATAAAATACCGAATGTGCCACCTCATTTAAGATCAGTTTCTCCCCCTGATCCTCCTTTTCACCGCATCCGGTCAATGCCGCAATGCACAAAATAAGAACCGGAATCAAACCGGCTTTACAGGAACAAAAAAACCTTTTCATAGTTCCCTCCACAGATAAGTTAATCTATGGTATGTGGGATCTCTGAAAAGGTTTCCTCTACACGCTCTTTAAGTTTCGCTCTTTTTCTTCTTCTCGCTCTTTTTCTTCTCGTCGGAAGCAGCTTTTTCTTTTGCAAGTTCATCGATCATTTTCTCAATGATCAGTTTCTTCACATATACATCAAAGCTTAAGGAACAGATGAAAGCAAATTTCTTCAAAAACTCTCTGTCTTCCTCGGGAGCATTCTGAAAAGTATCTCCGGTGTACTGATACTTGTGTTCCAGATCCACCTTCAATTCCTCCAGTTCCTTCTTGCCGATCTTCAATGCCTCACTGTAAATATCTACAAGATCAAATTCACTCTGTCCATGAAAATACTTTTCTGTCATGGGTGCGAACAAGGTCTGGATATCATTGATGGAAAGCACACCTTTATAATAATAAATGAAGATCAAGAGCAAAATATGCTCTTTGGAATATTTCTTCTTCACCGGAGGGGGAAGCAAGTCATTCTTGGCATAATTGTTGATCATAGTCTTGGTCAGAACCTTATCCTCATCCGGATAACGCAAGGTAGAACGCAGCTTGCTGTCCATGAAGGTAGTGACCTGATCCATATACAGATCAATATTGGGAAGGTCATTGGGATCGATATATACGATGCGCTCAAGACTCTTTAAAATACTATCCAGTAAATTGTTGCTGTCTATCGTCATAATTCACCTCGTAGTGTCATCATGTATCGACTTTATTATATAGTATTCAATACTACATGACAACTATTTTCTGTTTTTGTCTGACAGAACAAGGCTTTCTGTAAACTTTACATATTTTCATTTCGCTCTTTACTTTAAAACTTTAATATGCTAAAATGTATTTAGAATTTGTCATAGGACAATGGACTCTTACATGTCCTATGATTTGTTTTTATCAAAAATAAAGAGGTAGTTTTTTATGAACAAGAAGATCAAAACCGAGGCTGTTGATGCCCTTTTCGATGCCATTCTATGTCTGGAGAATAAGGAAGAATGTTATAGTTTTTTTGAGGATCTGTGCACTGTCAACGAGTTGCTTTCCCTCTCCCAGCGTTTCGAAGTAGCTGCTATGCTGAAGAGCCACAAAACTTATCTGGAGATCGCTGAGAAGACCGGTGCTTCCACCGCTACCATCAGCCGTGTCAATCGTTCTTTGAATTATGGCAACGACGGTTACGAGATGGTTTTCTCCCGCCTCAACAAGGAAGACGCAGAATAATTAGAATTAATAGTACAAAAAACGATCCCCTCGAATTACTTCGAGGGGATTTCTTTTTGCTTCACGTTATGATTGTTCGGAAGTTCCGTTCTCTGCCGCTTCCGCAGAAGAACCGCTCTCCTTCATTTCTTTCATCGCCTTTACAAAGGCAGACTTTGCTGACTTCTTCTGTTTCTTACCGGGGTTCTGTTCGGGAGCAGGTTCACTTTCCACTGCCGCTTCCTTAGGCTTCTCTTCCTGTACGGGGGTCGTCTCCGGTGCTATCTCCACTTCTTCCTTCACCGCAAAAGTCTGACCCATATCACATTTTCCCTGAAATACCGCGCCGTCGTCCACTACCAGTACTTTGGTGGTGATATTGCCGATCACATAGGCGGAAGGAGCCAGTTCGATCCTTTCGGGAGCAGTGATATCTCCATAGACCTTACCTCCTGCGATCACGGTCTGTGCCTTGATATATCCGTTGACCACACCGCTTTCACCTACAATGACTGTGCCTTCTACAATTACATTTCCGTTGACCGTACCATCGATCCTGGCTGACTCCTTGGAATTGAAATCTCCGTTACAGTCAACACCTTTGCCGAGGATGGCTCCGATCTTTATCTTTTTCTTGCCGAACATGTATCTTGCTCTCTCTTTCCTTAGCCGCTAATTTCCAGAACCGTCATGGGATCAATATAAGAACCGTCCTGCATCATCTGATAGCCCAGTTTGCCGTTATCTCCGCTTATCAGGAACAGCGCATTTCCGGCATTCACCTTCTCGCCCTGTTTTACCTTCACTTCACCGGAGTTTCGATAGATGGTGATATAACCATTGCCATGATCGATCCAGATATTGTGTACATATTCGGGATCATCATTGACTGCAATGACTTCACCGGTAGCGGTTGAGACTACCATAGCGCCTGCCGACGCCGTAAAAATACACATAGGATCTCCCACCGTCACCATATCCATACTGGCGGATTTGGAAAGGGGGAATCCGGTAGGAACAGACTGCTTCTCAAGGATAGCAGTCAGCTGTTCTTCGTTCATTGTCTTCTGATTTACGGTCTCGCTGAGGATCTGCACCTTTTCATTCAGAGAATCGATCTCCAGCTGCAGTTCCTTGTTCTCACGAATCAGTTCGTCCTTAGACTTGTCCCAGTTCTCGGTCTGTACCTCGAACTCCTTCTTCATGCGTGCTTTTTCGCTGGTCTGAAAATAAAAATAACCAATCAGGCTGCCGATTGCCACGCAAAGAAGAATGCCTAAAAACAGATTCAACCATGGACGGATGCGGTACTGTTTCACCTCTCCAGTCACAGTTTCCGGCGCCACCAGCATTACCTGGTCCATATTGCGCCTATGGCTTTTTCTTTTCATATTGATACGTTTGCCTTTCTAAAATAACACATCAGTTCCAAAGAAACACGAATCGCTTTATTCTATCATAAGCAACTATTTACAGCAAGTTTTCTCGAGTATTTTTGTTAGTTCTGCACAAATATCGCAACAAAACAGGCCGTTATCCAAAAGAAAACGGCCTGATATTTAGTCATTTTTACAATATTCCAATACTTTATCAAATTCTAGTTTTCCGCCGAAAAGGTCCAGTGCGCTGCCGATGGTAACGTTCAAATGGCCCTTGCCAAGCTCTCGTAACAGGCGGATATCCTCATAACTGTGCACGCCTCCGGCATAAGTCACTGTCATCTTTCCCCAGTTGCCCAAAAGTGCAGCCAGCTCCTGTTCAATACCTTCCGCTTTGCCTTCCACATCCACCGCATGGATCAGAAATTCATCGCAGTAACCGGAAAGCTTGTCCAACAACTCTTCCGTGATATACTCGTTGGTCATCTTCTGCCAGCGGTCTGTCACGATGCAATATCCCTTGTCAGTCTTGCGGCAGCTCAAATCCAGAACCAGATGTTCTTTTCCCACCAGTTCGGACAATTTCTCCAGTCGGTCGTAGTAGATCTGCCCGTCTTTGAATACGAAGGAAGTCACGATCACATGGCTTGCTCCGGCCGCAATATATTCCTGTGCATTGTCACAGGTGATACCGCCGCCGATCTGCAGTCCGCCGGGATACTCCGCCAGCGCCATAAGTGCCTGCTCCTTTGTAGCACCGTAGTACTCACTGTTCGCTGCGTTCAGCATAATAATGTGTCCGCCTCTGATGCCTGCCTTCTTATACAGATCTGCATAAAAGGGAGCATCCATCTCAGCCACAAAGTTTTCCTTGGCCTGATTGCCGGTATCTACCAGGCTGCCGCCTACGATCTGCTTTACTTTACCGTTGTGGATATCAATACAAGGTCTGAATTCCATACATTCCTCTACCTATCTTAAAAAGGACAGGCAGTCCCTTCCCTTAGGAAAGAACTGCCTCGATTACGTTACTCATATCATACATGCCTGCAGATTTTCCTGCCAGGAACTTCGCCGCCTGAACAGCTCCCTTGCCGAACACAGCCTTGGAGTATGCTGTATGGGAGAAAGTGATCACTTCATCGGGGCCTGCGAAGATAACATCATGGTCACCTACGATGGTACCGCCGCGAACAGCACTGATACCGATCTCCTTCTCGGGACGCTTCTGTCTTCTGGTGCTTCTGTCATATACGTACTCATAAACACCGCCCAACTCATCGTTGATGGAATCAGCCAGGGCCAAAGCAGTACCGCTGGGAGCATCCAGTTTCAGATTGTGGTGTTTCTCTACGATCTCGATATCAAAGCCTGCAGGTCCGAGAACATCTGCCGCTTTCTTCAGAAGCTGAAGCATCAGATTGATACCTAAGGACATATTTGCGGACTTCAGGATCGCTACCTTCTCGGAAGTCTCCTTTACTTTCGCAAGCTGTTCCTCGGAAAGACCTGTGGTACAAAGAACACAGGGAACGTTCTTCTCCGCACAATATGCAAGCAGACCGTCTACAGCAGGTGCTGCAGAGAAATCAATAATGCAATCTGCCTCTACCGTACATTCACTGATAGATTTAAATACAGGATAGGGATTATGACCGTCATCATAAGCATCTACGCCTGCAACCATTTCAACTTCTGCGTCGGCTGCGATCAGATTGCTGATGACCTGACCCATCTTGCCGTTGCATCCGTGCATAATCACTCTCGTCATAGGTTTCTCCTCTTCTTCCTAATAATTAAAGAATACCATACTCCTTCATAGCCTTCTCAAGGCGAGCGCTGGTAGCTTCCTCCATGCGGCTCAGAGGCATTCTCAGGTTGTTATCGATCATACCCATAAAGCTGAGTGCTTTCTTAACAGGGATAGGATTTACTTCGCAGAACAATGCATTGCAAAGATCCATAGCATCCAACTGCATCTTCAGCGCTTCCTGTACGTTACCATCCAGATAGTTCTGGCAGATCATATGAGTCTGCTCGGGAGCCACGTTGGAAAGTACGCTGATAACACCAAGTCCGCCCAGGGACATGATGGGAACGATCTGATCATCGTTACCGGAATAGATATCTACACAACCCTTTGCGATAGCTGCAAGATGTGCGATCTGGCTGATGTTGCCGCTTGCTTCCTTTACTGCAACGATATTCTCCACATCCTTGCAAAGTCTTACAACGGTCTCGGGAAGGATGTTACATCCGGTTCTGCTGGGTACATTATAAAGGATCACGGGAACCTTTACGGATTCTGCAATTGCCTTGAAGTGTGCATACAGACCATTCTGAGTTGCCTTATTATAATAAGGAGAAACCAGAAGCAGACCATCTACGCCCATCTTCTCAGCTTCGGTAGAAAGATAAATTGCGGTATCGGTTGCGTTGGAACCGGTTCCTGCGATAACGGGAACTCTGCCTGCTACCTTCTCCACACAATATTTGATCACATCCAGATGTTCCTCATGAGTCAAAGTAGAAGACTCACCTGTTGTTCCGCATACGATGATCGCATCGGTCTTATTTGCGATCTGAAACTCGATCAGATTTGCAAACTGCTCGTAATTTACGGAACCATCCTCATTCATAGGTGTAACGATCGCTACGCCCGCACCTTTAAAAATTGCCATATTCTTATCCTCCTGTAATAAAGTTTCGATTTTCCTGTTCACATAAGAAACGCCGGTACACAGGGCACCGGCGATGAATAACTCTCGTTATTGATCGGATAGCCCCCCATCCGATATACGGATGACAGTCATACGATTCTTAACCGTATGCCCAAGACTTGACTTTCAGGTCATCTCCTCTTTCGGCGTCTTTTCCTTTCTCCGATTCTCTTCTGCGCCTGTCGCATCAAACCGGTTACTGATAAAAAACGCAACCTCTATCTCATATTTACTGCATAATAGCATTTTACCACCACATTGTCAACGTATATTTTTCAGATCAGCAGGAAGTGGAATACACTTGCATCTCCTGTTCCTCCTGGTCCCGCTCGGAGGTCTCCAGTTTGCTGACAGACACTTCATAGGCTACCCGTCGTTCCGTACGATCATCGTCTATCTTCTTCATATATTCCCGGCTCTGGATCCTGCCCCAGACAGCACATCGCTCTCCTACGGCAAACCCGCTGGCATATCTGGCATTTCTGCCCCAGCAGATACAGGGGATATAGTCCGACTTTCCGTAAGGTCGATTCACGGCCAACAACAAGTCTGCAATCTCTCTGCCCAGGGGAGTCTTCCTATAGATCGGCTCCTTACAGATGAATCCATCCAGAAAGATCTGATTGGTCTTGCTGCTCTCCTCCATCTCTTCCAGGAAAATGACTTCCCTGGCAAAGACCGATAATACCAATTTGTTTTTCTTCTCTTCATGTCGATTGTAAGAGCGAAACTGTCCGTTCACGCAGATCAGTTCTCCTATGTAGTCGGCAGTTACGTCCAGGAGACGCTCCGAAATCATCACCGGAATCACATCATAGCTTTCGCTCAGACGCTTGCATCTGATATCTACCATATAAAAACCTTCCCCGAAGATCTCATGGCTGTATGTGAACCCGCTGATCACCTCCCCCATAACCGTTACCTGATTGTTTTCAATTACCTTATCTGTCATTGTGCTCATTTTCCTCCATGTCCTTTTTGCGGTATATCCACCTGTTTCCGATGGCTATTACTATATATACAATAAATCATTTGCCATTAGTACCAAATTCCATCGTCTAATTCTGTGCTATATCGCGCTATGTTAAGAAAGCGTAAGAATTTCTTTTCACAACCCTTTCATTTGCTTGCACCTCAAAAAAAATGGTGCTATAATACTAAAGTTTTGAAATGAATTACACGTATTTGTCCGAAAAAAGAGGTAAAGTATGAGACAAAAAAGAGAAGACGTAAGAAACGTAGCTATTATCGCTCACGTAGACCACGGTAAGACCACCCTGGTTGACGAGCTGTTGAAACAAAGCGGTGTATTCCGTGAAGGTCAGGAAGTAGCCGAGCGTGTCATGGACTCCAATGACATCGAGCGTGAAAGAGGTATCACTATTCTGGCTAAAAATACCGCTGTTATGTACAAGAACACCAAGATCAACATCATTGATACTCCCGGACATGCAGACTTCGGCGGCGAAGTAGAGCGAGTTCTGAAGATGGTAAACGGTGTTATCCTGGTGGTAGATGCTTTCGAAGGTGCAATGCCTCAGACCAAATTCGTTCTGAGAAAAGCATTGGAATTAAAGCTTCCCGTTATCGTATGTATCAACAAGATCGACAGACCCGAAGCAAGACCTGACGAAGTGGTAGATGAAGTTCTGGAACTGTTCCTGGAGCTGGATGCAGATGATTCCCAGTTAGACTGTCCTTTCATCTTCGCTTCCGCTAAAGCCGGTATCGCTTCCACCGACTCCGCAGAGCTTGGTGTGAATATGGAGCCTCTGTTCGAGACCATCGTTGATTATATTCCCGCTCCCGAGGGTGATCCTGAAGCAGGTACCCAGGTACTGATCAGCACCATCGACTACAATGAATATGTAGGCCGTATCGGTGTCGGCAAGGTCGACAACGGTACCATCAAGGTAAATCAGGAAGTTGTCATCTGCAACCACCATGAGCCTGACAAGCAGATCAAAGTAAAAGTCAGCAAGCTTTACGAGTTCGACGGTTTGAACAAAGTCGAGGTCAAGGAAGCAGGCATCGGTTCCATTGTTGCCATCTCCGGTATCTCAGACATCCACATCGGTGATACCCTTTGTGCCATTGATCATATCGAGCCCATTCCTTTCCAGAAGATCAGCGAGCCTACCATCGCAATGCAGTTTATGGTAAATGACTCTCCTCTGGCCGGTCAGGAAGGTAAATTCGTTACCAGCCGTCATATTCGTGAGAGATTGTTCCGTGAACTGAATACCGATGTTTCCCTTCGTGTAGAGGAGACCGATTCCACGGAATGTTTCAAGGTATCCGGTCGTGGTGAGCTTCACCTTTCCGTATTGGTAGAGAATATGCGTCGTGAGGGTTATGAGTTCGCAGTCAGCAAGGCTGAGGTCCTCTACAAGACCGATGAGAATGGCAAGCGCACCGAGCCCATGGAACTGGCTTATATCGATGTTCCCAATGAATTCGCAGGTGCTGTTATCGAAAAGTTAGGTCAGCGTAAGGCTGAGCTTCGCAATATGGGAACCATCTCCGGCGGTACCTATACACGTCTGGAGTTCTCCATTCCTGCAAGAGGCCTGATCGGATACAGAGGTGAATTCCTCACCGACACCAAGGGTAATGGTATCATGAATACCGTATTTGACGGTTATGCTCCCTACAAGGGTGACATCCAGTACAGAAAGCAGGGATCCCTGATCGCTTTCGAAGCAGGTGAAACCGTAACCTATGGACTGTTCAATGCTCAGGAACGTGGTACACTCTTCATCGGACCCGGTGAAAAGGTATACTCCGGCATGGTAGTAGGTCAGACCGGTAAGAGCGAGGATATCGAAGTTAACGTATGTAAGAAAAAGCAGTTGACCAATACCCGTTCTTCCAGTGCAGACGAAGCCCTTCGTCTGGTTCCTCCCAAGATCCTCTCCCTGGAGCAGGCTCTTGATTTCATCGACACCGATGAACTTCTGGAGGTAACTCCCAAGAACCTTCGTATCCGTAAGAAGATCCTGGATCCTCTTATGAGAAAACGTGCATCAATGCGTAAATAAGCAAAAAATAACCCCGGTACATCTCAGTACCGGGGCTTTCTTTTACTCAAAAATATCATTGATGGTGTTCAGCGCGGTCTTTGTCTTGCTGGATGCAATCACTACCACTCTGTCTCCCACCTGGATCGTATCGTTTCCGTCAGGGATCAGGCACTTCTCTCCTCGCACGATCATTGCGATCAGCAGGTGTTTTTTCAGTCCGAAGGAAGGAGATTTCAGCGGGATGCCTATCTTCTTGCAATTCTCGAAGACGCTGAACTCGATGGCCTGTGCCAGTCCGCCTGCCACCTGATGAACGGAAGCAATATCCTGTCCGTTTTCATTATAGACTGTCATATCTCTGACGAAACGCAGCATTCCGTCTACGGTGATAACAGAAGGGGAAACCGTGATGTCCATATTGACGCGATTCAACAGTTTCTCATAGTCTGCGGACTCTACTTTGGTGATGATGGAAGGAATTCCCAGAGACCAGGCGAACAGCGAGATTACCAGATTGTTCTCATCGCTGCCGGTCAGAGAGATACATACATCTGTATCCTCTATTCCTTCTTCCAGCAGGATATCTGCCTTCAGGCCGTCTGCGAATACGATCTTTGCTCCGGGAAGAAGTTCTGACAGTTCCTTACATCTGTTCATATTATATTCCATCACAGTGACCTGAAGCTTCTGCTCCAAGAGACGCTTGGACAGATAATAGGCAATATCTCCGCCGCCTACGATGAAGACTTTCTTTGCAGGCTTCTTGATCATACCAAGGCGCAGGATGATATTCTGGATCTCCGCATCTCCGGCAATGATACTCAAAACATCCTTCTCCTTGATCTCGAAATCTCCGTCGGGGATGATCATCTTGCCATCTCTCAGCACATTCGTGATCAGCATATCCGTACCGAAGAACTGCTTTACCTCAGAGAGTTTCACAACTTCCTTTGCGAAAGTATTCTTCTCCACAGTCAGTCGGATCATAGTCGCATTATTATCAAAGAAAGCATCTACTTTGATCTTTCCGGGGAAACCGATCTGGCGAACGATCTGATCTGCAGTCTCCAACTTGGGATTGATCAGATAATCGATGAGGAAATCCTCTTTCAGGCTGTCCTTATTTTTGGAAAGCTCCGGCTGAAAGATTCTCGCAGCCGCAAATCTGGTTCCACACTTTTTGGCGATCATACAGGTCATCAGATTGACCTCGTCGATATGGGACATTGCCACGATCACATCCGCAGTCTCCGCGCCGGCAGCTAACAGTACTTCCTTGGCAACACCGCTTCCTACCACGCCGCTGACACTGTATTCATCTGTGACATGGTCGATCTTCGCTCTGTTATTATCCACCGCAACCACATCATGGCCTTCCTGCGCCAGCAGATCCGCAAGTCGCATTCCCCTATGACTCATTCCAACAATAATAATCTTCATCTTCGTACCTTCCTTACTTTCTCAGGCTGTCTCTTCTGATACGCTTTGCCTTATGTTTCTCGATCATTCGGTATCCATATGAAACCGTCAGGCCCTGCACAACAACCGTAAAGAAAATAGTGATATATGTAGTATTTAATACGATCAGGAACAGTTCTCTGGGCAGGAATTCTCCCGTACCCAAAGCCAGTGCCAGTGAAAGTCCACCTTTTAATGCGCTCCACGTCATCAGTGTAACAAACTCAAAGAAACTGTAATTACTGGGGATCTTCGTCTTACCGGTCAATGCACTGGAGACCGATACTCCCAAAAATCTGGACACTACTACCGACAGAATGCCGATGGGGATCAGGTACAGGAAATAAGGGCTGACATTGATATTGACTACCGAAATACCCATCATAACAAACAATACGGCGTTGAAAATGGAATCCAGCACCTCCCAGAAATCTATGTACAGATTATGGGAATCATATACCGCACGCTGTCTGGAAAGTTTCTCACAGACATTGGCAAAATACATACCACAAATTACGGAAGCGATAACTCCCGAGAATCCGAAATGCTCGCAGACGGCATATACCAGAGCTACATCCAAAATACTAATGAAGATCTGACGCACGGGGTTCACCGTCAGTTCCATACATTTTCCCAGAATGAAAGAGACTGCAAAGGCCACCACAAAGGCACCCACAACTTCCTTCGCCATTACCACCAGGAAATTGCTCTCTCCGCTGTGAGCTACAATACTTCTCACGAAGACAAACAGCGCAACACCGGTACCGTCATTGAACAGCGATTCGCTCTCAATGACCGATGTAACATTCTTGGATAGACCCAGTTTGTTCAGAATACCTGTGGCTGCGATCGGGTCTGTAGGGGATACGATACATCCCAGCATGACACATACCCAGATGGAGATATCCAGATGGATCAATTTGGCAAGGCCGAAGAAGATCCCTCCGTAAAAGAAGGAGGATAAGACCGTGGTCAAAAGAGCCAACAGGCTGATGGTCTTGATGTTCTGTCGGAACTTCCTCATATTGACCTTGCTTGCTCCCGCAAAAAGCATGAAACAAAGCACACAATCCAACAGATATTCTTCAAATCCGATCTTACCCAGTTCCTCGATAAAGTGATCATATGTAGGTGATATATCCAGTTTGTTCACACCCAACATCAACAGACTGACGATCAATGAAATCAGCAGCAGTGAAATATCACTCTGCAGATGGAACACTTTTTCATTTAACAATCCTATTACCACGATAAAAAACAGTAATACGATCAGTATCTCCATTATGCTCATAATAACTCTCCGGTGACATACTGTTCGGTTCAGAAACCGACATTTTATTTTACCATATTTTGAGCAAAAAGAAAAGACCGACTCATATTTTGTCCGGCCTTTTTCACGCATGATTCACTGCAGCATTTTCTCTATGAATATCCCATATCCTCTGGTGGGATCGTTCACCAGAACATGTGTGACTGCCCCTACCAGTTTGCCGTTCTGCAGGATCGGACTGCCGCTCATGCCCTGCACGATCCCTCCGGTTCGTTCCAGCAGTTCCTCATCTGTAACCTTTAATTCGATTCCCCGATTGACCTTGTCATACTCCAGATGGATCCCTGTGATCTCTACATCGTAATAGTGGGGAAGATCATCTGTCATACACAGGATCTGCGCCGGCCCCTTCACGATCTCCTGCTTCAGCCCAATAGGAACAGGTTCCGGTAAGCAGGCAGGTAATTTCCCTGGATCACAGAGCCCGTGGATCCCTTCCGCATCATTTTCTTCGATGGAACCGATGATATGATCATCTGCGTAGGTGATCGCACCGGTGAGTTCTCCGGGGTCTCCTTCTCTTCCTCTCTTGATCTTCACGATGCTTGTCTCGTACAGCATGCCTTTTGCCACATGCATCAGGGAACCGATGTCCGAATCCGTGATCCCATGTCCCAGTGCGCCGTACCTGCCGTTCTCCTCCAGATAAGTTAAGGTACCGACTCCCTGGGCATTGTCCCGCACCCATAGTCCAAGCTTATAATTGCCCTCGCTGTCCTTCCCGGGTATCACCTTTTTTTCCAGTATGACGCCTCCACGATTCACCTCCAAAAGCATGGTTCGCCCTTCCGATCTCTCCATGACCTGCGCCAGCGCATCCTTCGTTGCGATCCTCTCTCCATCTACACTGCAAATATAGTCTCCCGGTTCCAGCAGATTCTTACAAGGGCTCAGATCGTCACCGTTTTCACCGGTAAACTCTGTTACCTTTACCACAAGGACCCCTTGTGTTTCCACATAAAGCCCTACCGGCATCCCAAGGGGGATCACCTCCCGATCCGCGATCACATGTACTCCCATCTGTTTGATGGGAAGCACCCCAAACAGACGAACCTGAAGCCGCATGGATTCGTCTTCTTCCATCTTCATCCTGACTTCCCTGCTTAGATCGTACGAATCTTCCGGTTCTTCTGATTCCTGATGCACACAGGTATATTCCGCCACCTGTGCTGTGGCCGGGATCCCCAGGTATATACTTTCTTCCCTACCGGCCCGAATGCAGACCACGGAAGGCACAGCCTGATCTATCAGATAATAGACAGAAAACAGAATACCGACGCAGAAACAAGCTATTCCAACCGCTCTCAGACATTTTTTGATCATACCAATATCCATCCTTTGCCGAATGTGTTGCAGCAATAAAGAGACTCTCAAGGAGTCTCTTTTGATAGTCATAGTATGTTCTAAAATTGATTATTTATTCTTCTTGCTCTGCAATGCCTGATTTCGCATCTCCTTCGCATTCTGAAGTGCCGCCTCGTTCAGGCTGTCACTTCCAAGAAGCCTAGCCAGTTCACAAAGGCTGTCTTCCTCTTCCAGTTTGCGGATATCGGTGATGGTAGAAGAATCTCTGCTGCTCTTTTCGATACAGAAATGATTGTCTGCCATAGCTGCGATCTGAGGCAGGTGGGTGATACAGATGACCTGATGTGCCCCGGCTACGATGTTCAGCTGCTCCGAAACACACCATGCGGTACGACCGCTGATGCCTGCATCGATCTCGTCAAAGATCAATGTGTCGATATCATCTCTGCCGGCCATGACAGTCTTCAATGCCAACATAATACGTGACAATTCACCGCCGCTGGCTACCTGGCTCAAGGATTTTAAAGGTTCTCCGGGGTTCGTGGTGATCATAAACTCCACATCATCCCAGCCTTTTGCTGTAATGGTCTGCCCGGATCTCACATCGATGGAGAAATCAACCGTCAGGAAATTCAGATGGATCAAAGCATCCTTCAATTGCAGGGATAAGGTTTTGGCTTCTTTACCGCGCGCCTTTGACAATTCCTCGCAGGCTTTTTCCAGTTCCTGATAGCACTTCTGATAATCCTGGCGTAGACCTGCCATATATGCATCGTAATCAGCCAGTTTCTCTAAGTATGTCTTTCTATCTTCCCCATACTGAAGGACTTCTTCCAGGGTCTTGCCATATTTACCCTTCAGTCGATTGAGCTCATTCAGGCGGTCTTCCGTCTCCTGAAAGGTCTCATCATCGAACTCACAGTCTGACATAAAATCCGCAATATCACGATTGAAGCCGGATAACAGATCTTCTATATCTGCCAGTTGCTGTTCCAGATCCGCAATATGATCATCAAACCCTGCGATCCCGCGCATAGCACGAAGTGCTCTGCTCACCGATTCACCGGCGTTGTTACTGCCGTTTCCCGTGAAGGAATAGGCCTCCGCAAGACTCTCTACGATCTTTTTGCTGTTTATCATCAGGCGATACCGTTTCTCCAGTTCCTCACCCTCGCCCGGGATAAGTCTGGCATTCTCTATCTCCTGCCATTCGAACTCCGCCAGAGACTGCTGTCTCTGCCTGGTGCTCTCGTCCATGGCCTCTTCTTCTATTTTGCGCTCCAGTTCCCTGCTCTTGCGATACAGCTCCGATACCTTCTCCCGAAGGTCATCTCTGCCGCAGAAAGCGTCCAGGATCTCCAGATGTTTTTTCTTATTCAGCAGGGATTGATGCTCATGCTGACCGTGAATATCGATAAGATACTCCGCCAGTTCCTTCACCTGTTTCGCAGTAACGGTCTCCCCGTTGATCTTGCAGACGCTCTTGCCGACCTGCATCTTTCTGCTGATCAGGACAGTACCGTCTTCCTGTTCATCCAGGTCCATCTCCGCCAGTTTGTTTCGTACCTTCTCATCCGTTCCGGAAAAGATCAGTTCTACCAAAGCAGTATCCGTCCCCTGTCTGAGCATATCCTTCTCAAACTTGGCACCCAAAGCCAGGCTGATGCTGCCGATCAGCAGCGATTTACCGGCTCCGGTCTCTCCGGTGAGAATATTGAGCCCCGGTCCGAAATTGACCTCTGTCTCTTCCATGAGGCTTAAGTTTTTCACATGTAGACTTTGCAGCATTTCCTTTTCTCCTTATGTCCTTCTCCGACATTGCCCTAAAGTCACGCTTTTACAAATCCATGTATCTTATCCATCAGCAAGTGGGTCTCCTCCACTGTTCTGACAGCCACAAAAATCGTATCATCTCCGGCAATACATCCCACGATCTCCGGAAGCTTCAACGCGTCCAGCGCCGCAGCTACCGCCATAGCCATACCGGACACTGTTTTGATGACCAGAATATTCTGCGCCATCTCCATAGAAGAGAAACCGTCACGAAGCACACGAATGTACTTATCACCCAGATGCCCCTCTTCCTGCTGCAGTACCACGTACTTCTGCCTACCTCCGCCTACAGAGACCTTTGTCAGTTTCAATTCCCTGATGTCTCTGGAAACAGTGGCCTGTGTCACATCAAAGCCGGCATTCTTCAAACGATTTGCCAGTTCTTCCTGCGTGTCGATATCTACTTTTTGAATGATCTCAATGATCTTATTCTGCCTGCTTTTCTTCATACCGTATTCCTATATTAGTCTGCCATCTTTTTGCGAAGTACTTCCAAAAAGCTGACCTGATTCAACTGAATAAACTTTGTCATTTTCTCAGACTGCTCGACACGGATCCTGTCACCGGATCTCAGTGCGATGGTGTGACTGCCGTCGAAATTGACCTCCACTGTCTGCGCTCTGCCTTCACGGCCCTCCGGAATCACGATCTCGATCACATCATCAGGGGAGAACACGATACTTCTCTGATTCAGTGAATGGGAGCAGACCGGCGTCATCATGATCAGTTTCGCACTGGGAGAAATGATGGGACCACCGGCAGAAAGATTGTAGCCGGTAGAACCGGTAGGTGTGGTTACGATCACACCATCTGCGTTATAAGTAGTCAGGAACTGACCGTTAACATAGATATCAAATCGAACGATCTGCAAAATGCCTCGTCTTGTAATGACGATATCATTCAGTGCCCAGCCTTCCTGCTGTCCCTCTGTCGAGCAAACAGATCCGGTGAGCATCATACGTCCCTCAATGGCATACTCTCCTGCAAGCAATCTGTCCAGAGCCTGGAACAGATTTGCGGGCTCAACTTCGGTAAGATAGCCCAAGGTTCCCAGATTGACTCCGATCATAGGGATCTCCATCTTTCTGGTCTCTCTGGCAGCCTGCAATACCGTACCGTCTCCGCCTAATACAAGCAGGTAATCCACATCCTCGGGAATGCTTGCGAAACGCTCTGCACCGCTTCTGTCGTTTTCTTTCCAATCACCTTTCTCTTCCAGAATAGTAACTTTTACGCCCTTGTTCTGAAGATAGTCCTGTATCTTTTTGGTGGTTTTCAGTTCAACATCCTTGTTTACATTGGTATATATCAGAAAATGTCTCATGTTTTTCTCCTAGAGGGAATGGGACTTACTTACGATGTCATCTACCGCCTTTTTCCAGTCTTCCTGATTGGAAAGGCCGGTGCCTTCTTCCATGACCTGCTTCAGTTTCTCCTCCGCATCATGTTCACTCAATGACAGGATCTCCTCTGCGGGCTCTGTCTCTTTTCTGATGTGGATCAGGTACTCAATATTGCCTTCAGGTCCTTTGATGGGAGAATATTCCAGATGAAGCACGCTGAATCCGATCATATCCGCATAATCGATGATCTTGCGGATCACTTCACGGTGAACGCTCTGTTCACGAACCACACCATTCTTGCCAACCTTTTCTCTTCCCGCTTCAAACTGAGGCTTGATCAGACATACCATCTCTCCGCCTTCTTTCAGCAGATTTCTGGCAGGGATCAATATCTTAGTCAGAGAAATAAACGAAACATCCACACTGGCAAAATCCAGCTGTTCCTCAATGTCTGCCGGAACCATATATCTAAAATTGGTCTGCTCCATGCAGACAACTCTCTCGTCATTACGAAGTTTCCAGGCAAGCTGACCATGTCCCACATCCACGGAATATACTTTTGTCGCGCCATTCTGCAGCATACAGTCCGTGAAACCACCGGTGGAAGCACCGATGTCCATGCAGACCTTATCCTGTAATGCAAACTCCCAGCACTGCATTGCCTTTTCCAGTTTCAGTCCGCCGCGGCTCACATATTTCAATGTGCTGCCCCGCACTTCCAATGTGATCTTGCTCTCGTCAAAAGAAGTGCCTGCCTTATCTTCTTTCTGTCCGTTTACATACACATTGCCGGACATGATGATCGCTTTTGCCTTCTCCCTGGAAGCTGCATATCCCTGATTGACCAGAATTACATCCAAACGTTCTTTCATGCTTTATCGATCTTCTCCATCATCTGACATATCTTCGCAATGATGCTCTCTGCATCAATGCCGATCTTCTGTTTCAGAATTTCTACGTTGCCATGCTCTACGTAAGCATCCGGAATACTGATGTTTACAAAAGCAACCGGCAGTTCCTTCTTCGTAATCGTATCCAGAACCTTTTCACCGAAGCCTCCGCTTGCCACGTTCTCTTCCATGGAAACGATCAACTTGTGAGTCTTTGAAGCGGTAACGATGGCTTCTTCATCGATAGGCTTCACAAATCGAGCGTTTACAAGGCTCACAGAATATCCTTTTGCCTTCAGAGCTTCTCTCACGACTTCAGCTGTTTTCACCATGCTTCCTACGGCGAAGAGTGCGATCTCCTGTTCTGTGTAGATCCACTCAGCCTTGCCCAGTTCGATGGGCGCACGATGATCTTTCAGCCCACTGTAGGCATTTCCTCTGGGATAACGGATAGCAATGGGCTTCTCCAACGCCACCGCAAACTTCATCATGTCGGATAATTCCCACATGTTTTTCGGTGCACAGACGTGCATATTGGGAATGCCGGATAAATAAGTCAGATCAAAAATACCCTGATGGGTCTCACCGTCGCTGCCTACCAAGCCTGCTCTGTCTATGGCAAATACCACCGGAAGATCCTGGAGACAAACATCATGGATCATCTGGTCATACGCTCTCTGCAGGAAGGAGGAATAGATCGCTACGATGGGCTTCATGCCGCCTGCCGCAAGACCTGCAGCAAAAGTGACTGCATGTTCCTCTGCGATTCCCACATCAAAGAATCGATCCGGATACATATTACGGAAACGCTTTAATCCGGTTCCGTCAGGCATTGCCGCAGTAATGGCACATACCTTCTCATCTCTCTGACCCAGTTTACACATGATGGTAGAGAAAACATCCGTGTAATTGGGTTCTGTCCTTGCATGTAAAGGCAGACCGGTCTCGATCTCAAAGGGTTCAGCGCCATGAAATCTTGCAGGATGTCTCTCCGCAGGAGTATATCCTTTACCCTTCTGGGTCAATACATGGATCAGCACAGGACCTTCCACACGTTTTGCATCGCTGATGACCTTCATCATCGCGGAAATATCATGGCCGTCTACAGGTCCTAAGTAAGTCAGGCCCATATCCTCGAAAAACATACCGGGGATCACCAGCTGTTTGAAGCTGCTCTTCGCCTTGCGGATACCGTTGATGGACTTGTTACCCATTTTGGTTCCCTGCAATGCATTGAAGATACCCTTCTTCAGATCCAGGTATCCGGTAGCGGTACGAATATTGTTCAAATATTTTGACACACCGCCTACATTCTCGGAAATAGACATGTTATTGTCATTCAATATAACGATAAAATTCGTCTCCAGTTTGGAGGCATTATTCAAAGCTTCATACGCCATACCACCGGTCAGGGATCCATCGCCGATGACTGATACCACAGTGTACTTCTCACCGCGAATATCTCTGGCCTTTACCAGTCCCAAGCCCGCTGAGATGGAGGTGGAACTGTGACCTGTCTCGAACACGTCACAATCACTTTCTTTTCGCTTCGGGAAACCACTCATACCCTGAAATTTACGCAAAGTATCAAATCCATCCTTACGGCCGGTGAGGATCTTATGGGTATAAGCCTGGTGGCCTACATCCCAGATGATCTTATCCTCGGGAAGATTCAGACTGAGGTGAAGTGCCATGGTCAGTTCTACAGCACCAAGATTCGATCCCAGATGGCCTCCGGTCACACTGATCTTCTCGATCAGAAACTTTCTGATCTCTTCTGCCAGTGCTTCCCTGTTTGCTTTATCGATCTTCTTTATGTCATTTGTTTTCTCAATTGTCTCCAAATACATACGATCACAATATCCTTCCGGTATCTTCTGTTACTTTCTTCTGTCGATCAACTGGTTCACAAGTTCACTCAAAAATTCATGTTCCTTCTCAAAGGAATCCAGGATCTGAATTGCTTCCGCAGAAAGAGCCGCAACATCCCTCTTCGCAGTTTCCAGTCCCTTTAATCTGACATAAGTCTGCTTGTCATTTTCCTCATCACTGCCGACGGTCTTACCCAGTTCCGCAGTATCTCCGATGACATCCAAAATATCATCCTGGATCTGGAAAGCGATACCGATATTGTAGGCACACTTCTCCAGCTTATCGATCTCACTTGCATCGGCCCCTGCCAGCACTGCACCGATGGTCATAGCAGCCTGGATCAGTGCTGCTGTCTTATTCTCATGGATAAAAAGGAGCATTTCCTCGCTGACAGCATCTCCTTTTCCTTCCGCTTCCAGATCTGCTACCTGACCGCCTACCATACCGAAAATACCTGCTTTACGGCCAAGGATCGTCAAAGCCTTTGTGGCTCTTTCGAACAGTTCTGCCTTCTTTTCGGGTGCAAGATCACTCATTGCACTGATATTTCCAAGTGCTTTGGCTGCGGTCTCAAAAGCATAGTTCAACAATCCGTCACCGGCTAAGATACCGGCAGTCTCGCCATATTTATACCAGGTGGTAGGATTGCCTCTGCGCAATGTGTCATTGTCCATGGCAGGCAGATCATCATGCACCAGGGAATAGGTGTGTATCATCTCCAGTGCAGCCATAAAAGGCTCTAAAAGGCCCATTTCCGCCTCTGTTCCACCGCACATGGTAAATGTTTCCTGCATGAACATAGGACGCAGTCTCTTGCCTCCTACACGCACGCTGTAATTCATAGCTTCGATCACTGTGACCTGCATTCCCTTCTCTTCGGGAAGGAAGTGCTCCAGCATCTCATTGATCGCATTTGTCTTCTCTGTCAAAAGTGTTTTAAACTTACTCTTGTCCACCGTCAAATTCCTCCAGGCAGCCATCTTCTGTCAGTTTCAGGACCTGCTTCTCCACACGGTCGATCTGATCATTGCACTGCTTTAAGATAGCGATTCCTTCCGTATAGGCACGAAAAGCCTCTTCCAAAGGAATGTCATCATTCTCCAAAAGTTTGATGGCACTTTCCAGTCTGGCAAAATTCTCTTCCAATGTAAATTGTTCCTGTTCCATACCACTCATCCTTTCTTTACCTTGTCGATCATCGCGGAAGCTGTACCGTCACTAAAACGGATATTGAGTTTCTCGCCTTCCGTGATCTGTTCTACTGACCGGATATTTCTGCCGGTCTCATCTGTCACATAGGAATAACCGCTGCTTAATTTCTCAAGCGGTGATAATCCCTTCATTTTCGCAATATATACATCCAGTTTGTGGCGTCTGTTCGTGAGAATACGCTCCATTTCCGCCTGCAGGATCTCCTCCAGACGTGCGGCATGCATTTTCTTCTCCCGAATCCTGGCTGCCGGGCTCGCTGCCTTCAGCCGTAACTCCAGTTTCTCAGCCAGACCTCTGGTCTCTCTGACCCTTCTGTTCATGAGAAACTGTATGCGCTCCCTGTATGCTTCCAGTTCGCCGCAGATATCTCTGATATCTCTGACTGCCAATTCCGCAGCTGCGGAAGGCGTCGGCGCTCTCAGATCGGATACATAATCGATTATGGTAGTATCCGTTTCATGTCCCACCGCAGAGATGATAGGCACAGAACAGTCAAATACAGCCTGCGCAACTTCCCTCTCGTTAAAAGCCCACAGATCCTCGATAGATCCGCCGCCGCGGCCTACGATCATCACGTCCACACCGATCTGTTCCAGGGCATGGATACCGTTAATGATACTGGGAACCGCCGCATCGCCCTGCACGATAGCCGGATACAAAATGATCTGCACATAAGGGTTACGTCTGTGTGCGATCTGAATGATATCACGCACCGCCGCACCGGTATCTGCAGTCACAACACCCAGTGTCTTGATAAAAGGCGGAATCGGCCGCTTGTACTCCTGGGCAAACATACCTGCCTCTTCCAGTTCCCGCTTCATGCGTTCGTACTTCTCGTACAAAAGTCCGTTGCCGTCCTGCAAGATCTGTTTTGCGTACATCTGGTACTTACCGTCTCTCTCATACACATCCACAGAACCTAAGACGATGACCTGCTGTCCTTCCGACAAACGAAAAGAAAGACCCGTTCGGTTGCCTGCGAACATAACGCAGTTCACCACTCCCTTAGGGTCCTTTAATGTAAAATAGATATGTCCGGAGGTGTGATACTTGCAATTGCTGACCTCACCTTTCACGTAGAGATTCTGCAGCAAGTAATCCTGCCGGAACATATTCTTGATATATGAATTTAGTTGTCCAACGGTATAAACATTCCGAATTTTAATCACCCAACTTTACAATTTTAGAAAGAATTGCATTTACAAATCCGCCGGAATTATCCTGTCCATATTTCTTCGCAAGTTCAACTGCTTCGTTGATCGCTACGCTGTCAGGGATATCCTCATCAAAGCGGATCTCATAAACAGCCAGTCTCAGCGCTGTCAATTCCACTTTACCCATACGGGCGGTATCCCATCCTTCTGTATTCTCATTGATCAGCTTGTCTGCCTCAGCGATCTTTGCCATCACAGCATCAGTTCTCACCTGGATATAATCGGCATCTGCCTGTGTCAGAGCAACATCACTATTCTCCAGGAAAAGTCTTGCCTGCTCAGGCATCTCCTCTGTGTTGTGAAATTCTACGCGGAATAAAAACAGAAAAACCTGTTCTCTCAGTTCATGTCGTCCCATTGTATTGTCCTTTTGTACTATTTTACTTTAATACTTACGATACGAATATTAACATCGGTGCAATTGAGACCTGTCATATTCTCGATAGCATTCTTGACTTTATTCTGGATCTGCTGGCAGGTTGCGGGAATATTGTAGCCGTAATCCATAACGATAGCGATGGAAACCTTAACTGTATCCTCGGAAACTACTACCTTGACACCCTTGGTCAGTTTCTTCACGCCAACCTTGCTCATGCGCTCATTGCTGATATTACCGGACATGACATTCACGCCCTCAACCTCTGCTGCTGCAAGAGAAGCGATCATAGCTACTACATCATCAGCGATCTGAACAACGCCGACATTCTCTTCCTCTTTCAGCACCACAGTGTTTTTGATTTCCTTTTCCATCTGTATACCTCCTGTTATATGCTCTTTTCAGAGACTATACCTTCCTAACATTATACCACAACCGCCTGTGATTTGTCATCAAAAAGTATCCCTTGTGACAAACCTTAATTTCTGGAGAACTCGGTAAGTACAAGACCCTTGTTACGGTCCAGAGTCATGCCGATGCTCCAGGAATTAACAAAGAGAAGCAAGGGATTACCCTTCATATCTTTTACCTTCTTCATATCGGAGGTACCGGTCAATTTTGCAATATCGATCTCATCCTTGTTCTCGATCCAGCGAATGTGCTCGTAAGGAAGATTTTCCAGACGGATCTCTACATTGTACTCATTCTCCAGACGATACTTCAATACTTCAAACTGCAGCACACCTACTACGCCGACGATGATCTCCTCCAGACCGGAATTGAACTCCTGGAAGATCTGGATCGCACCTTCCTGAGCGATCTGCTCGATACCCTTGACGAACTGTTTTCTCTTCATGGTATCGATCTGACGTACTCTTGCGAAATGCTCGGGAGCGAAGGTAGGGATTCCCTCATACTGGAACTTATCCTTGGGCATACATAATGTGTCACCGATGGAGAAAATACCGGGATCGAATACACCGATAATATCACCGGCATAGGCTTCGCTTAAGATCTTACGCTCATCTGCCATGATCTGCTGAGGCTGAGACAATCTCATCACCTTATTACCCTGAATATGGCGAACTTCCATGTTGGCATCAAACTTACCGGAACAGATTCTCATAAATGCGATTCTGTCGCGGTGTGCCTTGTTCATGTTCGCCTGGATCTTAAATACAAATGCGGAGAATTCCTTTTCCAGAGGATCCACCATACCGATGTCTGCCTTTCTGGGCAAAGGAGTGGTGGTCATCTTCAGGAAATGCTGCAAAAATACTTCTACACCGAAGTTGGTCAGTGCGGAACCGAAGCAAACGGGAGTAAGCTGTCCTGCTCTGACAGCCTCCAGGTCAAACTCGGCACTGGCACCGTCTAACAGCTCGATCTCCTCCAGAAGCTTGTCCGCTGCATCATCACCGATCAACTCGCGAAGCTTACCTTCATCCTGTACATCCACTACAGTGGCAGTACCTTCCTTGGTACCCTTCTCGGTATCGGAATAGCAGATAACAGCCTTCTGCTCTCTGTCATATACGCCCTTGAATCCCTTACCGGAACCGATAGGCCAGTTGATGGGACAGGTTGCGATTCCCAGTTCCTTCTCGATCTCATCCAAAAGGTCGAAGGTATCGTTTGCATCACGGTCCATCTTGTTGATGAAGGTGAAGATCGGGATACCGCGCATACCGCAGACCTTAAACAGTTTTCTGGTCTGAGGCTCAACACCC
>JAKSRX010000028.1 GCA_024403365.1 Acetatifactor sp.
CGATGATACCGTACAGGATAGAGTTACCCAGGGAACCGGTTCCCAGGAGATACTTGAAGGAGAATCCTCCGAAATACTCCATCGCCTTCTTAGGACTCAAGCTGAAGGTTGCAGCATTGGTTACATTCTCAAAAGGATCATATACCCAAAACTTAGGCATAATAAAGGAAACCAGAATAATAATCATCAGGAAAACGATCAGGAAAATATTGATCTTTTTCTTGAAGAATACTCTGAATACGGATTTCCAGTAGGAATAACGGGGGGCAATGATCTTCTCCGAAGCCTTCATATCTTCGTCTTCTACGAAGCGGAACAATTCATCTTCGTTTAATACTTCATTGTTCTGAACTGTCTCATTCATTATCTTCCGCCGCCTCCTTCCTCTGAAAGTGAAATTCTGGGATCGTAGCTTGCCAGCAATACATCACCTAAGATCTGTGAAATGATCGAAAGTGTGGTATAGAATACGGTACAAGCAACGATGACACCGTTATCCTTGGAATTGATTGCCGTGGTAAGCAGGTTACCGACACCGGGTACGGAATATGCACGCTCTGTAATGATCGCACCGGTCAGACATGTCAGGATGCTGGCAGGAATACCATGTACCAGATAGATCATAGCATTCTTGGAAATATGAATACTGAAGATCTCCTTCTCGGAAAGGCCTTCTGCTCTCGCAAACTTAACGTAGTCGGAGTTCATCTGATCGATCATATATCTTCTCATCCACTTCATCAGGCTTCCGATATGAGGAAGTGCCAAGGAGATGGTAGGAAGAATGTATGCCAAGAGTTTTACCTCTGCATTTGCAAACTTATAAGGCAGGTGGAACAATTTGGTACCTACTGCAGCAAACATGAAGATGTAGGCCAGGGAAGGTACTGCCATGATGAAGATAATATAAGCATTACCGATCTTATCGGCTAACTTATCCTTTCTTCTTGCCATCAGGACACCAAGAGGCAGACCAAAGAAATAAGCAATTGCTGTAGCGATCAAGCCGATGACAAAAGAGTTCTCGATCATAGACAAGCCGCCTCTCTTGTACTGATATACGGTGTACTTGTCAGGGAACTGCTGCTTCTCTACTTCACTCAGATCAGCGCTGTTGTAGGAAAGAGTATGGAAGTCGATTGCTGTCTCCACATACTGGTCAGTACCGATCAGTGCAGGATACTGCTGCTTACTTGTCACAAGATCTCCGGTAGGATTGGTAATAACGCCTGTGATCTCCTGTCCTCTATAGGTTGTATAGGAAGTACCCAGGTTGATGTGAATAAAGTTCTGGTGAATGAAAGGGAATCTGCCATCAAAATAAAGCAGATACTTATGCTGGGTACCGGAACCCACGATAGCAAACAGTCCGGAGTAAGGATCCTTCTCGAAACGGATATAACGATCCGTCAGGGCCTCATCCTGGACACTGTTCTTGGTTTCAATGGTAAAGAATGTCTTTATATAATCCAAAAGTCGGAGAGCCGCCATCTTCTCTTCCACTGCAAGGAAGTAGCCGGTTCCGCCGGGCTTGACTTTTCCGGATTTAAATGTCTGAGGAGGGAAATACTTAAAGCTGAATCCCTTCGCAGAATAGGTGCTGATGAATTCCTGAACTGTCGCATTGGACTGGAATTCTGCAGCATTCTGAATAATCGCTTTGTCCGCAATAAAATCAGGCTGAGTGTAATACTCATCCCCATAGATTGCGTAATATTTATCCTTAACAAAGGCTGTATAATCTTTGTAGTTCAAATATCCGTACTTTTCGTACATGATGTACTCATAAATACTTCTATCATTGTTACTCTTCTTATTCCAGGTATCATCTGTCTGGAAAATAACACTTCTATCGATCAATGAATAGATCAATGTCATTACTAGCATAACCACGACAAGAAGAGAAAAAATTGAGAACAAAATTCTTTTAAACATGTATTTTTTCATACAGTAACCTCATCCTCCTTTTCCGGTTGCATGGTTTAGCTGCCGAAATTGCTCATCAACGAAACCCCACAAAACATTTTTTCAAATCGTAAATTAATACTAATGCTATGTCCCTACGACTCATAGCATTAGTACACAGGGGGACAAAAAATCATCCCCCTGTGCATATAGCATTATAAAATTGCAGTAAAACTTAGAACAGACCGATAACCTTGGTCATGTAACCTGCGCCCTCACCAAGGAAGGTGTCAAGGTAAGTGGAAGGATCACCGTAGTCAGGACCCCAACCGGAACCATAGAACATATCGTAGTTACCAGCCTCACCGTTGGAAGCTCTGTATCCGGATGCATAGTAGTCATCGGAAGTAGTAGCCTCTACCAGGTTGACCTGTACGTTCTCTGCACCGAGAGTACCCTCGATTACAGACTTGTAAGCAGCTGCCTGAGCGGTGTTAGCATCAGATGCGGAGTAGTAAACTACGTCGATCTGGATAGGATAGCTTACGGAAGAACCAAGCTCGGACTTAGCAGCCTCAAGAGCCTTCTTAGCGCTGTCTGCGTTGTACCAACCGTCAACACCATCTGCTACGTTGATGCCGAGGCCAAGCTTATCGCAGTAGTACTGAACCATGTCACCATAGAAGGTACCAGCTGCAAAGGTATGTCCGTCAGCGTCGGTTACTGCACCTTCAAGCTGTACGAACTGAGGATGTGTATACATGTTACGAAGGTTGGTGCACTTAAGCTCCTCACCACGGGATACTGCGTTAACAGTAGCCTTGTCGAATGCATACATCATAGCCTTACGGAAGTTCTTGTTCTGAAGAGCGGTATTGGTATCGATCTTCTGCTGCTCGTTCTTAGGAGATGCACAAGCACCACCCTCGAGTGCGAAGGTACCACGGTTCAGGTTCAGACCACCGAAGTAGGTGGTAGAAGTAGTATCGGAAATGTAATGATACTTGTCGAAGTTACCATCAGCAATAGCCTTGTCAAGAAGACCGGAAGCCTTGGTCAGACCGGTACCGGCATAAACGCCGTTAATTACATCATCGTAAAGAGCCTCGGGGTTCTCGCCTGCATCGTAAACCCACTTAATGGAGTTCAGAGTAACTGCGCTTGCATTCCAGTAGTTCTTATTCTTAACGATGTAGATCTCGGAATCCTTCTGCAGCTTCTGGATCAGGAAAGGTCCGCAGTAAACCTGAGAAGCAACGTCCTCAGAGCTACCGAAGTTGTAGGTATTGGTATCTGCGCTTGCTGCAGCATACTCATCGATGCCATATACACCGCCGTGAGATGCGTAGAAAGACTCACAGATAGGAAGGAAGCAGGAATAGGTAAGCATGGTCAGGAAGTAAGAAGTAGGCTGCTCAAGAGTAACCTCAAGAGTATAGTCATCTACTGCCTTGTAACCAACTTCATCAAAGCTGCCGCCTGCAAGATAGTCGCCAGCGCCCTTAACAACGCCGTCTACCAGCCACTCAAGACCAGCCTGAGTGTCAAGCATATGATGGAAACCTGCAACGAAGTCCTTAGCGGTAACATCAGCGTATGCAGTTCCCTCGGAAGTATACCACTTAACACCCTTACGAATGTTGAAGGTATAAGTCATACCGTCATCAGAAACGCTCCAATCTGTAGCAAGAGCTGCCTTCATCTGACCAAGGTTATTGTACTCTACAAGACCCTCTACGCAGTTAACGGTGATCTCTGTATCTGCCTGAGAGCTGGTGTTCAGCCAGTCAAGAGTTACAGGTGCGGTAGAGAAGGTTGTGGTGTAATCGGTCTGAATGGTATGACCCTTGGACTTCAGGTAAGCAGCGGGATCGTAAGTAGCCTCACCTGCAACTGCCTTTGCCCACTCAGCGAGCATGTCTGCACGCTCTTCGGGAGTACAGAACTCATCGGAGATAACCATGCTCTTAAGACGGTCATCATCGTTACCCCACTGTACATAAGGAACAGTTCTGGGTGCGATTCTGGAAATGGTGTAAGCACCATTCTGAGTAGTGTTGGGGATCATACAAGCGGAATCAAGCAGATATGCCTCAGCCTGAGCGAAAAGCATAAATCTCTCATCGTTTGTTGCTGCAGCCTTAGCTGCATCGGTCATAGCGGTAAAGTCGCCAAGGATAGCGTCATATACCTCTTCATCATCAGCACGAACATACTCAACTTCTACTACATCGCTGCCTGTGCTATCGCTGCTTGCTACTGCACTGGAGGACTCTACGATGTCGATGGTCGCACTGGACTCTGCTGCACCATTGCCACAAGCGGTAAGGCTTGCTACCATGGATGCTGCAAGAAGAACGCTTAATACTTTCTTCTTCATGTTCATTTCTCCTCTCGAAAATACAAACTTGCGGTGAGGGACACATACTCATGAGATCGTAGGGGGTTTATTGCGTTAATACTCTACCGCTGTAATAAGCGAAATATTTCTTAATACAAAAAAAGCGCCTTGAACATCCTCGTTCAACGCCATCTCATAAAGACAAGTGTCTGCCTCCCACATACAACAAATATAATTATACATAAAACGCGACTTTTGTCAAGAAAAACCAGTGCTTTCGGCAGTTCCGGCAAGCCTTCTCAAATGAAATATCCACCAATATATACATTGTATTTCGTCTATTACTGACTCTTTTTTTGTGTTTTTGGAAACTCTTTATAGGAATTCAGTTCCGATTTTTCCTGTATTTCTGCATTTCGCGGAAACTGCTTCCTGCAGGTCGATTTTCTGTGATCCCTGCCCTTCTTCGCTGAGTGCTCTTCTACTCTATCTTCTTTTTTCCTCGAGTATCCCCCGGTCAACACTGTCAAAAGCGAATTTTTCGCAAATCACACAGTCTTTTCATACATTTTTTGTTTGGTCATCCTGTCAAATCAGGGTATTTTTGATTTCGCACAGTCTTTTTCGCCATTTTCAGAAAAAAAGACTGTGCAATTTTGCAAAAGCCCTGTTTTGACAGACCAGCACAAAAATTACGTAAAAAATCCCCGCAGGTCCGTAGACTTGCGGGGACATTCTCACGATTAAAATTCTTTTCCGTCCAGGATCTCCATGTAATCCTCGTAGTTTTTACGAAGAAGTTCCGGAGTATCCAGTCCGTAAGGGCACTTGCTCTTACACTTGCCGCAGTGGAGACACTTCTCGATCAGTTTCATCTTCGCCTGCCACTCGGGAGAAAGCTGAGGAGCGATGGGGGCTCTTCTGATCATCAGACTCATGCGGGCAGCATTGTTGATCTCGATACCTACAGGGCAAGGCATACAATAGCCGCAGCCTCTGCAAAGATCTCCCAGTAGTGCGGTTGTGGCCTTCTCGATCACTGCTGACAGGTCTTTGTTCATCACGGGCGTATTATCGAGATAGGAAAGGAACGCATCCAGCTCGCTCTCCCTCTGCACGCCCCAGATGGGAAGCACATTATCGAACTGTGCCAGGTATGCATATGCCGCTGCGGAATTGGTGATCAGGCCACCGGACAATGCCTTCATGGCGATGAAGCCCATGTTTGCCTTCTTACACATCTCCACCAGTTCGATATCCTGCGCTGTTGCCAGATAGCAGAAAGGGAACTGCAGGGTCTCATACAGACCGCTCTCGATAGCCTCTTTTGCTACATTCAGGCGATGGTTGGTGATACCGATGTGGCGGATCATTCCCTTTGCCTTAGCCTCCAGCATGGCTTCATACAGGCCGCTGCCGTCTCCGGGCTTGGGGCAGAAACTAGGATTGTGGAACTGATAGATATCAATATAGTCTGTGCGCAGATTCTTCAGGGAGGTATTCAGGTCGTTCCAGAAACCTTCCACTGTCTGTGCGCCGGTCTTGGTAGCAATGAAGATCTTCTCTCTCATGCCGTCGAAAGCCTCGCCCAGTTTTTCTTCACTGTCGCTGTAATAGCGCGCGGTATCAAAAAATGTCACGCCGCTGTCGTATGCTTTTCTAAGCAGTTTCACCGCCTCGGCTGCAGAAATACGCTGGATCGGCAATGCGCCGAAAGCATTCTTCTCCACTGTGATCCCGGTGCTTCCTAATGTAACCAGAACCATACTTACCTCCTGTCAAACTCTTATTCCGTGAAAAATTTACGTAGTTTCAAAGCGTCTTTGAACTCAAATGTGCGATCTAACAAAGCACTGATCCGACCGATGAGCCAGCCGTTCACCAGTGCGCAGAAAACGGTCCCCAGCTTTACGCCCTCAAAGTGACCGAAGCCGAAAAACAGAAAGGACATAAGTATCGCAACAGCACAACTGGAGCAGTCATAGATGGTCTTCACCTTACTGATGGGTGCTTTCAGTTTGTCCGCGATCTCCTTTACAAACAGTTCGTAGGCTTCCGGTGAGATGTAGGTATGGAAGAAAAAGGATACTCCCACGCAGCAGAATACAATGCCAAAGAGATAGAAGCCCAGTCTCCACACAAAACCCTCACAGGGAAGGTAGGATACCACCTTGATGCAAAGGTCAAGCACCAGGCCATAGAGCACCGCGGTCACGAAGGAAAACAAAAATCCCTTCTTCAGTTTACGAACCACCAGGGAAAGCACGATCAACAGAAAGGCCTGAAGCACATACTCCGCCATTCCGAAGGAAAAGAATGACCGGTATTGTGAGACTTTCAGGTGCAGAAGGTACGCCGGTGCCACAACCATGGACATACCGAAATCCGCTCTCTCCATCAAGGCTACGCTGAATGCCAGGGTAAACATTCCGATCACATAACTGAGTTCCGTATAGATTGTCTTTTTCATATGATTTCTCCGTATAAAACACTTGCCTGTGCAGAACACAGGCAAGCCATAATAACTTCCGTTTGATACAGAAACGGGAAAAGATATGAAATATTACTTCTGGATCAGCAGAGACTTACCGGTCATCTCAACAGGCTGCTCCTTGCCCATGATCTGGATCAGGGTAGGAATGATATCAGCCAGGCATCCGCCCTCTCTCAGGGTGTATGCTTCGTCGTAGTTAACGAGGATGAAAGGTACAGGGTTGGTGGTATGAGCGGTGAAAGGTGCGCCGGTCTCATAGTCTACCAGCTGCTCTGCGTTACCGTGGTCAGCACAGATGAACATAGCGCCGCCAACTTCCTTAACAGCCTCAACAGCCTTGCCTACACACTCATCAACGGTCTCAACAGCCTTGATTGCAGCTGCCTCAACACCGGTATGGCCAACCATATCAGGGTTAGCGAAGTTGATGATGATAACGTCATACTTATCGGAACGGATCGCATCGCAAAGCTTGTCGCAAACTTCGGGAGCGCTCATCTGAGGCTTCAGGTCATAGGTTGCAACATCCTTGGGGGAGTTGACAAGTACTCTGTCCTCACCTTCATTGGGCTGCTCAACGCCGCCGTTGAAGAAGAAGGTTACATGAGCGTACTTCTCGGTCTCAGCGATACGAGCCTGCTTCAGACCGTTTGCAGCCAGCCACTCACCGAAGGTGTTGGTAACTGCTACCTTGTGGAATGCAACATCCTTGTTAGGGATGGTAGGATCATAATCGGAGAAGCATACGAAAACGATATCCTTTCTTGCGCCTCTGTCGAAGCCCTTGAAATCATCGTCACAGAATGCTCTGGTGATCTCTCTTGCACGGTCGGGACGGAAGTTGAAGAATACTACGGAATCGCCGTCTGCAACACATGCTACAGGCTTTCCGCCTTCCATTGCCAGGGTGGGCTTAACAAACTCATCGGTCTCATTTCTGTCATAAGACTCCTGAATTGCACAGATACCGCAGTTTGCGGTAAGGCCTTCGCCCTTGGTCATTGCGTCATATGCAAGCTGTACACGATCATAGTTGTTATCTCTGTCCATTGCGTAGTAACGACCCATTACGGAAGCGATCTTACCTACACCGATCTTCTCCATCTCTGCAGCAAGCGCCTCTGCATAAGACTTTCCGCTTGCGGGAGGGGTATCACGGCCATCCAGGAAGCAGTGAACATATACCTTCTCCAGACCGTTTCTCTTAGCCAGCTCAAGCAGACCGTAGAGATGTGTATTGTGGCTGTGAACACCACCGTCGGAAAGGAGTCCCATGAGATGCAGCGCGCTGTTGTTCTTCTTGCAGTTTTCGATTGCCTTTAACAGTGCAGGATTCTCAAAGAAGGTTCCATCCATGATCTCCTTGGTAATTCTGGTCAGCTCCTGATATACGATACGGCCTGCGCCCATGTTCAGATGTCCAACCTCGGAGTTACCCATCTGGCCTTCGGGAAGACCTACTGCCATACCGCTGGCATTACCCTTTACGAAAGGACAAGTAGCCATCAGCTTGTCCATCACGGGAGTCTTAGCCTGTGCTACAGCATTTCCCTCAACCTTGTCATTCAGTCCGTAACCGTCCAGAATCATCAATACTACGGGTTTCTTACTCATTTATTTTCCTCACTTTCTGTCCGGATGCAAGACACATCAGGACAATGAATTATTACATAAAATATCGAATGTACTATAACATGTTTTCCTTTTCGGTGCAAGAAAAAACTGCCTTTCGCCGAAGCAAAAGGCAGTCTGTAATGAACTTATCTGTTTTCGTCTACGTAGATCTGTGCGCGGCTCTGAATAACTGCTGCAACATCACTTGCGCTCTTCTGTCCCTTCAGGAAAGCACCTGCTTCCTCGGTAACGATATTGGAGATCGCTTCGTTGTAAACGTATCTGTTGGTAACAGAGGACATAAAGTCGATGACCTGATCCAGCTGCTGCTGATTCAAAGGAGGAATGATGATCTCCTCACCATTGACATACATGGTGTTGTCGTAGTACTGTCTGTTGCCGTTCTCATCTTCCCAGTAAGGTCTTTCCATTGCACTCTTGGAAAGTTCCATGAACTTAGCCTTGTTTACAGGCAGACCGTAACGAATATTGTTCTGATATTCGTCATCCAGGTAGTACTTTATGAAGTTCCATGCCTTGTCAAGATTTGCGCTCTTAGCGGACAGAACATAAGCAGTATCTGCCATCAGGTAAGAGCCCTTGCCGGTGGAACTGGGGAAACCAACAAAGGAAACAGGCTCGCCGAAGTAACCGTTGAGGCTGTAGCTCAGATCCTGGAAGGAATACAGTGTCATACTCATCAGCAGAGTCTTCTCATCTCTGTACTTGAACTGCTCTGCGGACCAGTCATAATCCATCCAGTAGTCATCATCGTACTCATAGGTCTCGGGAAGGCTCTTTGCGAACTCCAGCATATCGATGAAGTCCTGATTGTTGAAGTTACACTCGCCGGTGGAAACATCCACGAACTGGCTTCCGCAATAACGCATCATGGTGTACAGGAAACCTTCCTGGGTCATGGTGTCAAATGCGGTAGCTTCAGGTCCCATCTGGGAAACGATCTTCTTCACATCCTGCATGGAGATGGCGCCCTTATTTCCTACCAGCTTTTCCTTTGCAATAAAGGTGCTGATCTCGAAACTGGGTACTACAGAGTACAACTTGCCGTCGATGGAATAAGCCTCGAATGCATTGGTCATATACTCTATCTTGGAGAGGTCGGGATCCTCAGCGATCAGCTTGCCGATGTCTGCAAGCAGTCCCTTGGAAACGTAATTCTCAATAGGAATAGGATTGTAGCTCTGGTTTACCAGAATGTCAGGCATGTTGCCGCTGATGATATCGTTGTTCAGTTTGGTAATACCTGCGTTGTAATCATCGTAAGTGTTGAACTGGCTGTAATCTCTGATCACAAATCTGGAATCCTGGCTGGTCTTATTGAAGTCGATGACTCTTCTCTTGAGATCGGAGTCGATCCACTGTCCGCCGATCACCAGAACTGCCTTGTCGGGGATATCCTCGGGCTTCACATAAGTAAAGGTTGCTGCCTTGTAGATCGCATTGTAGTTATTATCATAATCCATATAGAGACCGATGAAGGAATCTTCAGAAGTCTCGATCACAGAGATCATGTTCTGGATCATCACATCGGAGTTGATGTAGTTCATCTTCATCTGATAAGTCTCATCACCGAACTTGTAGGTGTTGATACCGTCGGAAGAAGTAAACAACATCTTGCCGGTGGAATCGATATCCATGTAGTTATAATCCCAACGCATCATGACCTGCTGAGGGATCTGGATACCTTCACCGAGCTTTCCGCTCTGTACGTCATACTCTGCATAGAAAGTCTTATCCCAGGAGTCCTGAGGATGATAGATGATAAACATGTTGCCGTTCTTTAACAGACCGACTTTTTCAAAATTCTGGAATGCACTACCTGCATCTTCACCCAGGGTAACTTCTTTCTTCAGTTCACCGTTCAGATCGCAGATATAGAAGGTAGTCTTCTCTCCGCTTACCAGCAGATTGACGGTATCGTTTGCACCCTCAAATGCCTGGCTTAAGTAGCTCCAGGAATTGGGATCGAACTTAATGAAATCCAGACGAGTATCGGTCAGAAGATAGCCATCTACATCCCATTTGCAGAGAGCGTAACCTCTCTCGGACTTCCATTCGGTGTCACTGGACCACTCTTCATTGATATTCTTGATACCGTAAAGAGAACCGTCTCCCGCAACGAAGAAATTGCCATAGTATTCGTTCATCCAATAAGCGTCATACTCTTCAGTCAGTCTGTCACCGGAATCGGTCTTCTCAGGCATGGTCAGTTTGACATTGCTGGTTGCACCGGTCTTGATATTGGTGGTGATCAGATAATACTCCTGACTTTCCTCTCCGGTCATCTCATCCCAGGAATACTTGTTGCCCAGCATGTAGAGCTTATCTCCCTTCATGAAGGTCTGGTATACATTTACACCTTCCTCCATCTTGGGAAGAGTCAGTTCTTCGCCTCGATATACATTTTCCTTTGCAAGGGATGAACTTGCCGCAGCATTCTGGCCCTTGTCTCCGCCGCCGCCAAAGAGGCCGCCTCCGCCGCCTTCTTCGCCGCCCTTACCGCAGGCTGCAAGGTTCATGGTCATAACCAGTGCCAGTCCCATGGTAAGAACTCTTTTTAAAAGATTCTTTTTCATAATACGCCTCCTATTTATTTGCTCTTTCGTAATTGACTCATCACTTCAAGTCGTTTCGCCCGCAATTTCTCTCCCAGACGCTCCAACTTATCTACTACTATATGCCAAACATCGCTGACTGTCCAGTTTTTATGTCGCCACCAGTAGATCAAAAGACCGGATATCACTAAAACGGCATATCCTAAGAAGATCAATTCCAGCAGGATCGCTGCTGTCAGATAATCCTCATAGCCTCTGGCAACGTTTTCCCAATAAGGATATATGATGGCTTTGTTCTGCATAGAACGGGTACCGAACTTCGCTATCCGCTTTACCCCGGAGAGGAAACTGTATCTGGCAGTATTCTCCACCACTTCGCTTTCCTTCTCGGAATAGCCTAACTTATCTTTGATATAATTTGCCGCAAAACCGCTGACCGGGTTGGGCATTACGATCTCATAATGATTCAGGCCTCTGCTGTATCCCAGGCCATTCAATGTTTCATAAGACACATAGACCAAAGTCTTGTCCAGACCTGCCGCCTTTTCCAATCGGCTGTCTCCCCTCTTCACCACACCGGTGATCATGTGAGGGATGCCGCTGATGTAGACGGTCATGCCGACCACATTGCTGGAGCCGAACAACTGCCATGCTGCATCCTGATCGATGACACAATAATCTGTCATCACATCATCTGCGGGAAAATAATATCCGTAAAGCAGCGGCAACGGGTGAAACTGGAAGAACTCTCCGCCCACACCGATGGCTTCCGCGGAAACCGTCGCTCTGTCTGTGGTAAGCGTGATCTCTCCGGATGCACTGTAGGCATCGATCCACAATCTGGCACCAGGCTTCTCCGGATCCGGCATAATACCGTTATCCGCAAGATCATTGTCTATGCTGTGTTCCAGGTCTTCCAGAGTATCTAAAGTGATCCTGGCATTCGTTGTAAAGAAACAGCTGACCTGAGAAACATTTTTCTGATCACTCCATCGTTCCGCCTCAGTCTGTGATATCTGCCCCCGTCCCAGACGCCCCGAGACAAGGAACAGAATCAGGAAAAGCACAAGGCTGATTCCCGCGCTGATTCCAAGTACGATTCTTTTCATTGATAACCTCCGATGGTGCTCCTTAATTCTCAGCCAATCTGATCAACTGACCAGCCTCGACAGGCTTGGTGGAGTTAACGATTACATATTCCCAACCGTAGAGAGCGCCGGTGATTGCGGACTGTCTCTCATCGCTGGCAATGACCTGGACATCGGTTCTGGTTGCCACGTAACGATTGCCCAGAGGGCTGGATTTAGATTCTACCGTCAGGATGAACTTACCGTTGGACTCTTCACGGATCGCACTGTTGGGAACGATCAGATCGAAGTTGGCACTCTTCTGTCCTACGGAGATATTCAGTGTCTGACCTGCCATAACATTTCCGGTGACCTCAAAGGTAAGCAGTTTCTTCTGACCGGGCTCCTGTCTGTCAGGCTTGATAGAGGAAAGGGTCACATTTACGTCATCATATCTCCATGCATTTACCAGATCCGCTCTGTCTCCCACGGAAACACGTTTTGCCTGATCGTTAGGTACGGAGAAACTCATGGATAAGCCCTTGCCTTCCGGCTGAAGCAGCATGAAAGGATTGCCTGCCATTGCCTCGTTTCCGGCTACGATATTGATCTGGGTAACGGTACCGGAGATCTCAGCGGTAACGGTAGCGCCTACGGAATTCTTCGCCAGTTCATCTACCTGAGCCTGTGCCTTCTTGATATTGTCAAGCAGTGCTTCCAGTTCGGAAACATTGCCGATCTTGCTGATCAGATCGGTCAGGACCTTCTGACAATCTGCCACTTCTGCCTCTGCAGCAGCCAGTTCCTTCTGTGCGCTGTAGAGCTGCAGCTGATACTTTGCAAGTGCTGCCTCTACATTGGCGATCACGGTGCTGGTATCTCTGTTGGTGGAATTCTGCTCGGCAGCTGCCTTGTTTGCCACTGCGGTATTGTATGCTGCCAATGCGGTATTGTACGCATTCTGTGCATTGGTTTCTGCGGTCTGCAGAGTTGCCAGTTCACTGTTCAATCCGGTGATCTGGGTATTCAAAGCATCGATGGCTGCGGGATGTCCGCTCAAAGCATCCAAAGCTGCCTGGGCATTGTTTACATCTGTCTGTGCGCTTGCCACTGCAGCAGTTGCTGCATCTACCTGGGCCTGGGCTGCTGCCACCGCAGCGGTATCAGCGGGATCTGCTGCGGAAAGAGCTGCCTGTGCACTTGCAAGATCGCCCTGCTTTGCTGCCAGGGTACCCTGCTTCTCTGCCAGAGTGCTCTGAGCATTGCTCAACTCGGTCTGCTTTGTATTTAACTCGCTCTGTTTTGCGGTGATGGCTGCCTGCTTTGCGCTGACTGCTGCCTGTGCTTCGCTAAGTGTGGTCTCAGCGGCATTCTTCTTGGTGGTCGCTGCTGCCAGTGCATTGGTTGCAACGGTCAGCTGGCTTCCTGCCTGAGAATTCATGCTGTTTTCATACTGGATCTGTGCATTGCAGTCTGTGATCGCCTGGTTCAGCTGATCTACTGCTACCTGCTTGGGCTTCAATTTCTCCTCTGCTGCCTTTAAAGCTTCCTGGGCTGCGGTCAACTGACTACGGTATGCTGCAGAAGAAGCACTTCCCTGTGCGGAAGAGATATCGGAAGCTGTGATGCCTGCCTGAAGGATGGCATTGTCATATGCATCCTTTGCTGCCTTTAACTGCTCTCTTGCCATATTCAGTTCTGCGCTCTCCATATCTTCCAAATATACCAGGATGTCACCCTTCTGAACCTTGTCTCCCACGCGAACATTGACGCTGCTGATCTTTCTGGTCTGGGAAAGGCTGACCTCATAGGGATCGCCGCTCTCTACCACGCCGGTACCACGGATCTTAGCGGTAATGGTTCCTGACTGCACATACTGAGTGGAAACCTCCGGCAGGGAATAATTTCTGATGGTATTGGAGAAGAAGGTAAGCACCAGCATCACCGCCAGAAAAATAATGGCGGCCGTCTTGACCCATTCTCTCTTATTCTTTCCGTTCTCGTTCATTTTTTTCTCTCCATTCTATATGACAAACTGTCACAGATTAACCTTTGATACCGCCCTGATAGGTGATTCCGTCTACCAGGTATTCCTCGCCGTAGAGGAAGATCAAAAGGCTGGGTATCATATAAATCGTTGCAACCGCAAATGCCAGTCCGATCTCGCCGGCATTGATCTTGCTTAGGAACACCGACAGAGGATGTTTCTCTGCGTCGGATAATAGGATCAGTGGCTGCTCTACCATGTTCCAGTAATCGATAAATACCAGGATCGCTGCGGAACATATCGCTCCTTTACAGAGAGGCATACAGATCTTTCTGTAGATCTGCCACTCTCCCGCGCCGTCGATCTGAGCCGCCTCGATCACAGACTCGGGAATTCTTCTCATAAACTTTGTAAGCAAAAACACTGCAAAAGGTGAGAAAATACCCGGCAGCCAGCTGGCCTTGTTGGTGTCCAGAATGTTCAGCCAGTTGCTGACCAGATAGTTGGGAACCAGCGTTACCTGATAGGGCATCAACATCAGTATGATGTAGGAGAAAAAGATGATCTCCCTGATCTTGCCCCGGTACCTGGCGAATCCATAGGATGCCAGGGACGCCACAAGCAGCTGGAATACCACGATCGGTCCTACCAGTATCACGGAGTTCCAGAATTTCAACAGATATTCCGGGCTCTTGAACAGTACGGTGATGTACTGACTGAAGGAAACGATATCGGGAATAAATTTCAGGTTTACTTTCTCGGAGATAAATACCTTACCTCCGTTCTCATTGGTAGCGAAGACGGAACCATAGTTGGCTGAGATCTCCGACTGGGCCATAAATGAGTTGGATATAGTCAGAACGATAGGTGTCAGGAACAGGATGGCAAAAAACAAAGCGATTGCCGTCGCCAGGGAGATCTTGAAGACACCGAAAGTCTTTCTGATGCGTTTTGCGATCTTGTCTCGACGTTCCAAATTACGGATTGGTGTGTTTCTCATCCTTCCACATCCTTTCCGAAGCGATCCTCCGCGATGAAAAGGATGCCGATGATAACGATCATCACCAGGGACATCAGTATCGCAGCTGCGGAAAGCATCTGATAATCCAATGACTTGAACTTATTGTTCATAAAGTGCTGTATGGTATAGATCTCGTTGACCGGATAATCTCCCGTCAGCAGATATACCTCACGGAATATCTTAAAGGAACTGATCAGGGACATGATGGTCACGAACAAAAGGGAGGAGGAAAGATACCTGATCTTAATATGGAAGAAGGTCTGCAAAGGATTTGCACTCTCCAGTCTCGCCACCTCCAGAATATCTTTGGGAATACTGCCCAGAGCCGCCATGAAGAGGATCATATTGTAGCCCAGGTTTTTCCACAAAAACAGGATCACCACCACATACAATGCATACTTGGACTTCATCCAGTCGATCTTGTCGATACCGAACTTACCAAGCATATCATTCACCGCTCCGTTGAAATGAAACAGGACCTGCCATACCAGTACGACAGATGCCACGGGAACCATCAAAGGGCTTAAGAAAAAGGTTCTGAACTGGCTTCTGAAGGGAAGCTTCGCCTCCAGCACGATAGCCAACAGCAGCGAAAGCACTACCGCTAAGGGTACCGAGATCGCCGAGAATGTGGCCGTGTTCTTCACCGCTCTCATAAACGCCTTGTTTGCGATGATATTCTTGAAATTGTCAAACATTACAAAGTTTTTGCTGATGGGGTTATCCACCATGGAATAAAAAATGACTACCAAGAAGGGAATGATAAAAAACACCATGACGCCAAGAAAGCTGGGAGCAATAAATGCCCCCGAGCTGATCTTTTGTTTCCACAATCTTTTGCTGTTTTTACGCACCTTCACGGTTCGCTTTTCATTCCGGCCGCTTTTCTCACGGCCTTCCGATTGCTTACTTAACACCGTTCATCCCTCAATTACTTAATTGTTTTCATCCATATAGATCTGAGCGCGGCTCTGGATGACTGCTGCCACGTCACTTGCATTCTTGCTTCCTGCGAAGAAGCCTTCTGTCTCCTCGGAAATGATGGTCATGATCTGTTCGTCAAAGAGGATGCAGGGCTTTGCGCCTTCCACCAGACCTTTGATCACCGCTACCTCTTCCTTGGTAGGCGTGTGATAGGTATAAGTCCATCCGTCTTCGTAGCCGATACCGCCGCCGGCGTTCATCTCATAAGGATTGCCGTCCTCATCCAGGATCACGTTACCGTCCTCATCTGTCCAGTATTCTACTACGCAGGCTGCCTCTTCCTGTTCCTCGAACACACTCTTGATGGCTGAGAAACCATAATTCCAGTCGGAATCGCTGCCAAGGCCCAGATAGAACTCCAAAAACTCCCATGCGCCTTCCTTATCGGGGGACTTGGAAGTGATACCATATCCGCCGTTTGCCTGCAGGATCACGCCATTGGAACCGTCATCGGTAGGATAACCGATAAATGCTGCATTCTGCATAAACATTTCATTATAAAGCTGAACTTCTCTGAAATCATACATATAGGCGCCGGTCAGAAGCAGGTCGCCGTTCTGGATCATGGACGGCTCGGAATACTCTTCATCATAATAATACTCTGCAGGGAAGGTATTTGCAAACTCCAGGATCTTGATAAACTCAGGAGAATTGAAATCACATTCACCGGTCTCCCAATTGATAAAGCGGTTTCCGCTGTTCATCAGCATGTAGTAAACCGCACCGGTCTTGTTGGAATTCAACAGAAGTTTTCCGCGATGTTTCGCTGCATATGCCATCATCTCATCCAGAGTCCAGCCATTTTTGCCGGCCAGTTCGGCGCCGCCCACCAGGGTCTCCAGTGAAAATGACTTGGGAATGCCTACCAGTTTACCATCATATTCGTATGTACCCAAGATATTTTCAAAGAAATCAGATCTCTTATACTTTGTACTCTTCTCAAGGTAAGCAGACAGATCCTCAAATACACCCTTCTGGGTCAGTTTCTGAATATTGATACCGGCTCCGTCCAGATCGATGATGTCGGGACAGTTGGAAGAAGTGATATCGTTATTCAAAGCTGTGACCGCATCGGACCAGGTATTGTCGGTCCATGTGCCATTATAATCCACATAAGTCTTGAGAACGATCTTATACTTGTCGTTGCTCTTGTTGAATTTGACTGCTGCATTGGCAAGGGTGCTGTCATAGCCCATAGTTGCGACTACCACGGGGATCTTTGCTGCCACCTCAGAGCCTGCCTTCTTGCTCAATGCATAAAAAGCATCGCTGTTCTCCGACCAGTTTACCTCTGTCACCAGGATACGTCCGTCTGAAAGGCTTGCCACTTTTGCGACATTGGAACCGATGATATTACAGTCAAGCCAATCACAGATCTTCGTTGTCTCTCCCTTCACAGGATCGTACTCGGAAAGTTTTGCTTCGTCACAAATAAAGAAAGTACCATGACCGGAAGCAGAGATATTATCGAAACGAGGCACATTATCATAGGTCTTGCCTACTGATTTGGAAGCAAAGTCAAGACTCACAAGCTTATACTTCACACCGGTCTCGTTGTACTCGTACATAGAAAGATATACTTTGCCGTCATCACCCAGGAGCGCGTTGTTCATCCAGGAATCCATTCCGTTGCCGATCTCCACGCTGCCTGCAGCCTTGCCCTCACTGTCCATCAGCAGGACTTTGCTATCATTGATCAGGAACAGATGATTCTCTCCGTCCACCATGCAATAATTGATATAGTCAAGGCCTTCCTTCTGCAGGATCTCGTCCAAAGGCAAGCGGAAGATCTCGCTTCCGTCTTTATCATACTTGACCAGAGACTGTTCACTGCTATACTCGCCTGTGATCTCATCCATATTCCAGGCGTAATTCATAACATAGACATTATCGTCTTTGTCTACACAGTAGTTGCCGATATTTCCGCCGTCACCAACTTTCAGGATCTCCTGTTTGGTGCCGTCCAGCAGAGAGATCTTCATAAGTGAAGAAGTGCCGTTGCCATCCGGTGTGGAATCATATAACACACTGTAGACATGATCCCCAAGAATGGTCATATTGTAAGCAGCGGCATCATCGAGCTGCAGATCAAAATCCTCCGCAACATATACCCACTCGGGAGTCTCGACCTCCTTGATCACCGCCGGGCCCTGATCTGGTATATTCTTATCTGTACCTTTCTCCCCACCGCAGCCGGCCATAGAAACAGCCATCGCTGCACTTAAAAGACAAACGCCGAAGCGCTTCCACATCGTTCTTTTCATTTTCCCCTCATTTCTCGTCGCATCTGCGACGGTGCCGGTATATTTTGCCTGCACATCATATTTTGTTCTTCATTACGTGACCATTATATCACGTTTCTCGCAGAACAACCCTTAAGATTCCATTAACAATCAGGGAAATTATTTTAAGAACGCAACACTTTTGTAACGTTTGTAATATCGTCTTATTTATTTCTTAACTTTCGCATCTCTCTGCGTCTTTTTCGCATTCTGGCAATACCGCTGAAGCGATTGTAAAACCAGAAAGACTGCACCAGGATCTGGTTTGCTCTGCCCAGTTTGTTCTTGGTGGTTCCCTCGTAGATACTGCCGCCGCAGGTGCAGGCGCTTCTTCCCTTCTCCTGCAGCAATGCGATCAGGTCGCTCTCTTTCCTGATCTCGCCGTCAAATTCCGTAAATGCCAGTCCCACACAGTCCGGCTTGTGAGAATCACTGCCGCCGAATGCGGGCTTATGATACTTTTTCGCCAAGTTTCTGGCTTCACGGTTATTCTGCAAGTCCTCACAGGCATTGAAAGCTTCCACAAAATCAAATCTGCCGATGATATCGCGATTGTGTCTGAATCTACCGGTGCTGGCAAGGCTTAGATATCGCTCTCCGCAGGGGTGTGCAGGACCCAATATGCCGCCGTGTCTGTGGACGATGTCGATCAGCAGGCTTACCGGCAGTCCTCTGAGTTCCAGAATAGGAAGTCTCTTATTCTCGGGCATGATCACCAGGATATGTCCAGCATCGATGGTATCATACTCGATTCCGCGAAGGACGACGAAGTCCTTGTACCGCCTTCCCTTCACATTCTCTCTCCAATAACGATATCCGTTGTAGGAATTGTGATCGCTTATCAGCATTCCGTCAAAACCGTTCTGTCGGAGAATGGATATATACTTTTCTATCTCTACCTTACCGTCTAATGATCCTTCTTTCGTATGGCAGTGCATATCAAATTTCATGGTGTTCACGTCTTTCTGAAAGCCGCTCATTTATCGCAAAATATGAGTGATTCTTTCCTTAGATAGTATATCACAACCTCTTTCCATATACCACGATTTTTGGTATAATTTACGGTAGAAAGATTTACCATGGAGGCATCTATGACACTCATATTTTTAACAATGATCCTGTCGATCTGCATCTTCGGATCCATTCCGATCCTGGGCAATATAAATCAAAAAGAGAACCGTAAAAGAACGACCTGTTTTCTATGGATCCTCTTCGGGTCAGCAGCTCTGCTTAGACTCTTCTGCGCTGCAATTTCCCACGGGTTCGACAATGATACCGCCTGTTTTGCAGCCTGGTCGGAACGAGTCTATCAGGTAGGCTTCAGACAGTTCTATTCCCCGGATGTCTTCACGGACTATCCACCCGGATATATCCTGCTGTTATGGCCCATCGGTGCCATCCGCAACCTGTTGAATATCACCTACTACTCCGGCTTGCACCTGATCCTGCTTCGCTTCCCGGCGATCCTCTGTGATCTGGGCTGCGGTGCTCTGTTGTACAAAGAAGCCCGCAAAAAGTTCGCAGGCTTCATTCCTCTTTTGCTTGCAGCGGTATATCTTTTCAATCCTGCCGTTATCCTGAACTCCTCCGTGTGGGGTCAGGTAGATTCCGTCTATACCATCTTGCTGGTTTTGATGTGTCTGTGCATGATCCGCGGCAATATGCCCCTTGCATATCTTTGCTTCTTCCCGGGACTTCTGATCAAGCCCCAGGTACTGATCTTTGCACCCATCCTGTTTGCAGGTTTCCTGGATCAGGTCATCTTCCACAAGTTTACTGTCAAGAAGCTGCTCATCAATATCGGAGCCGGTGTGTTCTCTCTGCTGCTTACCTTTATCCTGGTTCTGCCTTTCGGCGCAGAAGCTGTGATCAAGCAGTATATGGGCACAGTGACCTCCTATCCCTATGCGGCAGTCAATGCCTGCAACTTCTGGGGGATGTTGGGTAAGAACTGGGCTTCCCAGACCGAGACTTTCTTAGGGATCAGTTATAAAGCCTACGGCATGACAGCCATCGTGCTGACTGTCATCGGCGTACTGCTCTACAGCATCAGACATCGCAAGAACCGCACCAAATATCCTTTGCTCTGCAGCATTTTGATGGCTTGTATCTTCGTTTTCTCCGTCCGTATGCATGAGCGTTACCTGTATCCTGCAGTGATTCTTCTGCTCTTCGCAATACTGTACTGTCCTTCCAAAAAGCTTTATTTCTCCTACTGCGGTTTATCTCTGCTGCATTTTCTGAATGCCGCAGATGTGCTGTTTTTCTATGACCCTACCGCATATGATGCCAGAAAACCTTTGATCATTCTGGTTTCCGCAGGCACCGTAGCCATGCTATTCTTCTTGTTGTACAGTGTACATGTATGTGCAAATGGCAAGGCCCTTCCCGACAAAGAACAGCTCTTCTCTGCAGATGGCACCGGCAAAGGTTTTGCAGCAATAAAGGAGCGCTTCTTATCCCCCGTAAAGCCTGCCCCTTCCGCTCCCAAGGTAAAATACACCAAGGCAGATCTTTTGATCGTTGCAGCTTTGACTCTTGCTTATGCATGGCTTGCTTTCACGGATCTGGGCGACAAGGCAGCTCCCCAGACAGAATATGCACTCAATGCCGGTGAAAGCCTTACCTTTACCTTTGACATGAACAAAGGAGAATTGCCCGCAAAACTTACCTCTTTCGTGGCTTTGCCCAATGACATCACTTTTGAAGTCAGCGGCAAATACGAGATCGACAGCGACTGGACCTATCTGGGAACTATGGATGTAGGCAGTGTCTTCACCTGGATGACCACGGATATCCCGGGTATGGGTACCTTCCTGTACAGCCCGGATATTCCCGGAGACTACTTCACCCTGCGTCTCACCCTACTCACACAGAAGGCTACTCTTCTGGAGTTCCACTTTACCGACATCGAGAATTTCAATGCCTACCCCATGAATACCGATGCCTATGCCGCACTTTTTGATGAACACTCTCTTGTACCTCTGCGATCCACCTTCCGAAACGGCATGTATTTCGACGAGATCTACCATGCCAGAACCGCTTATGAGTTTATCAAGGGTGAGAATACCTACGAGTTCACCCATCCCCCTCTGGGCAAGATCCTGATCAGCCTGGGTATTCGTCTCTTCGGCATGGTGCCCTTCGGCTGGCGATTCGTGGGAACGCTCTTCGGCGTATTGATGGTTCCTCTTGCTTACCTGTTCGGAAAAGAGCTCGTCGGCGAGACCTATGCAGGTATCCTGACCTGCATCCTGTATACCTTTGATTTCATGCATTTTACTCAGTCCAGATTGTCCACCATTGATGTCTACATCAGTTTCTTCGTGATCTTGATGTACTTCTTCATGTGGAGATACTCCAGACAAAGTTTCTATGATACCCCTACCGAGAAGACCTGGATCCCTCTTGGTCTCTGCGGCATCAGCATGGGCCTGGGCGTTGCCAGCAAATGGACCGGTGTTTATGCGGGACTGGGACTGGCAGTGATCTTCTTTGCCCTGCTCTTCCTCCGCTACCGTGAATATGCTTACGTGAAAGCAAATGCAAAAGACAGCAAGGAAAACCGCAGACTTATGAAGCGATTCCAGCCTGCCACGATGCAGACACTGATCTTCTGTGTCATCTTCTTCGCTGTGATTCCTTTCTTTATCTATCTGCTCTCCTATATCCCCTTCCGGGATGGTACCGACAGCGGATTGTTTGCGAGAATGTGGCACAATCAGCAGGCTATGTTAAATTACCACAGCGGTCTGGATGCGACCCATCCTTACTCCTCTCACTGGTACGAATGGCCTATTATGGTACGCCCTATGTGGTATTATTCCGGCATCGTCACCGGTGTCTGGGGCGAAGGCGGACTGCGTGAAGGCATCAGTGCTTTCGGCAATCCTTTGGTATGGTGGATCGGCATCCCTGCCTTCTTCTATATGATCTATCTGGCAGCAAAGAAAAAGGACAGAACCGCTGCCTTCCTGATTGTAGGATATCTGGCGCAGTATCTGCCCTGGTTTGCCGTAACACGTGTTACCTTTATCTATCATTATTTCCCCAGTGTCATCTTCGTGGTATTGATGATCACCTACAGCCTTGCACAATTAAAGCCTAAGATGAAACCCGGTTCCTTCTATCTTCTGTTGACTGTTTACTGTCTCCTGGTGATCCTTCTGTTCACCCTGTTCCTGCCGGTACTCTCCGGACAGCCTGTAGAGGCGGCGTTCGTTGACAAGTACTTAAGATGGTTCAAGAGCTGGGTGCTGGCGGCGTCGTAAGGTAGAATAAGAACGCTTAAGAATAAGTGGTGTCGCGCAGTGGGCGTTCCTACGCTTAAGAATAAGCGGTGTCGCGCATTAGCCGCGTACCTCATAGACCGCTTCGCGCTCTATTTCGGAACGCGCCGATGCGCGATATAAACAAGCAAAATAAAAAGCCCGATTGCAAGTGAACTTGCATCGGGCTTTATTTTTGCTTGTTTGCACCGCTTATTCTTAAGCGTTCATCTGTTTAGCTACTTCTGCTGCGAAGTCTTCGTTCTTCTTCTCCATACCTTCGCCAACCTCGAAACGAACGATCTTGGTGATCTTCAGAGCGTTGTTTACGGACTTAAGATATGCTGCAACAGTCTGCTTGCCATCTTCAGCCTTAACATAAACCTGATCCATCAGGCAGATGTCCTTCAGCTGCTTAGCGATACGACCATCTACAAGACCAGCGAAGATCTTGTTTGCAAGGATGTTCTCCTTGTCAGCCATAGCAAGACCTGCCAGCTGTGCGGGAGCTTCCTTGGACATGAAGTTCCATACGAAGTTCATGTTGGTCTTCTTCTCTTCGAAGATTGCGATATCCTCATCGCTCCATACCTTCTCAGAGATAGCCTTCTCGATCAGAGCGTTCAGGATAGGCTTAGGAAGGGAAGGAGTATCATTCAGGGAGCTGTCAACAGTGATCTCACGGATCTTGTCAAGAGCTTCTGCGGAGATATCGTCTCTGCTGATGTACTGAGGGTTCATAGCTGCAACCTGCATAGCAACGTTGGTCAGAGCTTCCTTAGCATCTGCGGTACCTTCTGCTGCTACCAGAACACCGATCTTACCACCTGCGTGAAGGTAAGATGCTACACACTCACCGGTAACCTTCTCGAATCTACGTACGGAAAGCTTCTCACCGATGGTTGCGGTCTTCTCGATCAGAACTTCCTTCAGGCCGTTCATCTCAAGGAGAGCTTCGATATCCTCACCGTTCTTACCACCGTTCAGGCCGGAAGCAAGAGCGTTGTCAGCTACAAGCTGTACAAACTCCTGGAAAGTCTCGTTCTTTGCAACGAAGTCAGTCTCGGAGTTAACTTCTGCTACTACTGCTGCATTTCCGCTTACTGCAACACGTGCAATACCTTCAGCAGCGATTCTGGAAGCCTTCTTCTCCATCTTAGCTGCGCCGCTCTTTCTCAGGAACTCTACAGCTGCTTCCATATTTCCATCGCACTCGTTCAGTGCTTTCTTACAATCCATCATACCTGCGCCGGTCATCTCGCGCAGTTCCTTAACCATAGCTGCGGTAATAGCTGCCATTTTATTTTCCTCCTGTATTGGAATCAGATTATTCAGCGTCTGCTACTTCTTCGATATCGGTTGCTGCAGCTGCATCTTCTGCAGTGTAAACAGCCTCACCCTGGTTAGCTTCGATAACAGCGTCTGCCATCTTAGCAACGATCAGCTTAACGGCTCTGATAGCGTCATCGTTACCGGGGATGATGTAGTCAAGCTCTTCAGGATCACAGTTGGTATCGCCGATACCGATCAGGGTGATTCCCAGAGCGTGTGCTTCCTGTACGCAGATTCTTTCCTTCTTAGGGTCTACTACGAAGATTGCATCAGGAATTCTAGCCATGTTCTTGATACCGCCAAGGTTCTTCTCAAGCTTCTCCCACTCCTTCTTCAGCTCGATAACTTCCTTCTTAGGAAGAACATCGAAGGTGCCGTCCTGGGACATGGTCTCGATCTTGCGAAGTCTTGCAATACGGGACTGAATGGTCTTGAAGTTGGTAAGCATACCACCAAGCCATCTCTCGTTTACATAGTACATACCGCAACGCTCAGCCTCAGTCTTAACTGCGTCCTGTGCCTGCTTCTTGGTACCAACGAAAAGGATGGTGCCGCCCTGTGCAGCGATCTCGGAGATTGCTCTGTATGCCTCATCAACCTTACCTACAGACTTCTGCAGATCGATGATGTGGATACCGTTTCTCTCGGTGAAGATGTAAGGAGCCATCTTAGGGTTCCATCTTCTGGTCTGATGTCCGAAATGAACACCTGCTTCAAGTAACTGTTTCATAGAAATA
>JAKSRX010000029.1 GCA_024403365.1 Acetatifactor sp.
TGCTTCTTCACAAGGTACGGCGCGTTCATCGCTACGCTCTGTCCGCCCCGAGTCGTAGAAACGCATTATAAATGAAACTTCGTTTCATGAGCGTTTCTACTCATTCATCTTTGTCAGCTTTGCTGCCTGATCGGCTGCGATACAGGCATCCAGAATATCCTGGATGTCACCGTTCATGATCTTGTCCAGTTTGTACAGGGTAAGACCGATACGATGGTCTGTTACACGACCCTGAGGGAAGTTGTAAGTACGGATCTTCTCGGAACGGTCTCCGGTACCGATCTGGCTCTTACGAAGCTCTGCCTCTGCGTCATGTCTCTGCTGCTGCTCGATATCGTACAGTTTCGCCTTCAACAGTGCGAAAGCCTTTGCCTTATTCTGCAGCTGAGACTTCTCGGTCTGGCTGTATACCACGATACCTGTAGGGTAATGGGTCAGACGAACTGCGGAGTCGGTGGTGTTGACACACTGACCACCGTTACCGGACGCACGCATTACATCGATACGAATATCCTTTTCCTCGATGACGATATCGATATCCTCATCTACTTCAGGCATTACTGCTACACTGATGGTGGAAGTATGGATTCTTCCGCCGCTCTCGGTCTCAGGCACACGCTGTACACGATGTACACCACTCTCGTACTTCATAACGGAGTAAGCGCCCTGACCGCTGATCATGAACTGTACTTCCTTCATACCGCCGATACCGATCTCGTCCACATTCATGGTCTCTACCTTCCAGCGACGGCCCTCTGCATAGTGCACATACATACGATAGATCTCTGCTGCAAAAAGAGCAGCCTCATCACCGCCGGCACCTGCACGGATCTCCACGATAACATTCTTCTCATCGTTAGGGTCCTTGGGAAGCAGCAGGATCTTCAGCTCCTGCTCCAGTTCCTCCACACGATCCTTGCTCTCATTCAAGGTCTCCTTGATCATTTCGCGCATCTCAGGATCATTTTCCTCATCCAGCATCATCAGGGAGTCTTCAATGTCCTGCTTGCACTTTTTATATTCTGTATAAGCCTCAACGATAGGGGTCAGATCACTCTGTTCCTTCATCAGCTTACGGAAACGTTCCTGATTGTTTGTTACCGTAGGCTCGTGAAGTTCACCCATGATCTCCTCATATCGGATCAGCAGATCTTCCAATTTATCAAACATCTTCTTACCTCTCTTCTATCAAGCGTCAAAGCACAGAGTACCGAATACCACTCTGTCCAAGCCGCTGTAATCCTGTTTCACCGTTACCTCCAGGAAACCGTTCTCCTCCATCAACAGTCGAACCGCCTCACCCTGGTCGTAACCGATCTCAAAGAAAAGCATACCGCCCTTTGCCAGATTTTTCTTACAGTCCTTTATGATCTGTCTGTAGAAAAACAGGCCGTCCCCGGTGCCATCCAAAGCGATCCTGGGCTCGTGATCCTTTACCTCAGGCATCAATGTCTCGATCACATCCGTCGCAATGTAGGGCGGATTGGATACGACGATATCATAAGTTCCTTCTACGCTTTCGAACAGATCGCTCTGTACGAATGAGACTGCCTCCGGTCTGGGCAACAGTTCCGCAGCGTTTCTCTGTGCTACAGCCAAAGCCTTCTCGGATACATCTGCGCCTGTTCCCTCGCATCCGTTGGAATAGCGAAGCAAACTGATCAGAATACATCCGGAACCGGTACACATATCCAGCACTCTCATGCCGTCATGCAGATTGCCAAGCACCTCTTCCACCAGGATCTCAGTATCCTGTCTGGGGATCAACACATCACTGTTGACCTGAAAGGTTAAACCCATAAAATCCTGCACGCCAGTGATCTGCTGTAAGGGAACTCTCTGTGCTCTCTTTTCGATCAATGTATCATATTGTGACTGTTCCTCTGCCGTTACTTCTCTGTCGCCGTGAACCAAAAGCGTATTGCGATCGGTTCCGCAGACATATTCCAAAAGCAATCTGGCATCCAGATCAGCCTCAGGGACACCGGCTGCCGCTAAGGCACCTTTTCCCCTGTTATAGCATTCTTTGTAATTCATGCTTCCTCACCGGACTCTTCACCGTCTTCCACAGGTTCTGCATCCTTCTCGGATCCTGCGGTATATTCATAACCGTAATTATCGTTCAGGAACTTCCTCCAGTCATAAACAGCTTCAACAGCTACGATGGCAACTTCTACCATAGAAGCATCCGGCTCCTTGGTGGTCAGTCTCTGGATCAGCATTCCGGGTGCGGAAATGATCTTCACCAGAATATTGTCACTCTTACCTGCCAGGCTGATGATCTCATAGGAAATACCGGCAACCACAGGCAAAAGCAGAATACGAAGCACTACTCTCTGAACCGGATTGTTCACACGGATAAAGAAGAACAGAATGATGCTGACGATCATTACGAAAAAGATGAAGCTGGTACCGCATCTCTTGTGAAGTCTGGAACTTCTCATAACATCATCCACGGTCAAAGGTCTGCCGCGCTCGATACAGTTGATACACTTGTGCTCTGCGCCGTGATAGCTGTAGAGTCTGCGAATATCCTTCATCAAACTGATACCTACTACATACAGCAGGAAGATGCCCAGACGCACAACGCCCTCAATGATCGCCATCAGAGAATCATTTCTCACATATTCCTTGCAAAGAGTAGAAATATAGTAAGGCAGAACAATGAAAAGGCCTACCGCAAGTACCACAGAAAGAATGGTAACAAATGTGGAGATCAGCTGCTCTTTCTTAGGATTGACCGGCTTATCGGTCTCTTCTTCATAAAAAGAAGCAGAATAGTTCAGGCACTTCATGCCCAGCACAAGAGAATCCACGAAATTGAAAATGCCGCGAACAAAAGGAATCTTTCTGGCCTTCTCAAATTTCACATCGCTGGTATACTCTTCCACATCAACGGCGATCTCACCGTCGGGCTTGCGAACTGCCACTGCATATTTATCTTTATTTTTCATCATAATGCCTTCCAGAACGGCCTGTCCGCCGATGCCGGAATAGCATTTGCTCTTCTTCTCAGCCATGGTTCACTCCCTAAAAAATGATAAACGAAAAAGGTTGAGATACAAGCACCTCAACCTTTGTCTTACAACTCTTATTTAACGCCGTACTTTCTGTTGAACTTCTCAATACGTCCATCAGCTCTAGCAGTCTTCTGCTGGCCGGTGTAGAATGAATGGCACTTGGAGCAAACTTCTACGTGAATCTCAGGTCTGGTAGATCCGGTTACGAATGTGTTGCCGCAGTTGCAGGTTACGGTAGCCTGATAATACTTAGGATGGATTCCTTCTTTCATCTCTTTCACCTCTCTATGATCATTGTGTTATAGTTTTGTTCTCATCCGCACTGTCTATGGAACCACAAACAGCGAAGTTATTGTAACATAAGGGAATAGACCTTGCAAGACTTATTTTTTCAAATTCTGTACATTTTTCTAGATAAATTTGTTCTTTTTCACAGTCTGGACGAATTCCGCATTGTTTTTGGTCTTTGCGAACATATCTAAGATCTTGTCGGTAGCTTCATCGGGCTTCAGACCGTTTAATGCCTTACGCATGATATTGATGGCTTCCATCTCATCCTCGGACAGGAGCAGGTCTTCTCTTCTGGTTCCGGATTTTGCAAGATCGATAGCTGGGAAGATTCGCTTCTCGGAAAGTCTTCTGTCCAGCACCAGTTCCATGTTGCCGGTACCCTTGAATTCCTCGTAGACCACATCATCCATCTTGCTGCCGGTATCTACCAGTGCAGTTGCCAGAATGGTAAGGCTTCCGCCCTCACGCATATTACGCGCTGCGCCGAAGAATCGCTTGGGCATATGTAATGCAGCGGGATCCAGACCACCGGAAAGGGTACGTCCGCTGGGTGTTACCACCAGGTTGTACGCGCGGGTCAGACGGGTGATACTGTCCAGAAGGATCACAACATCATTCTTATGCTCTACCAGTCTCTTGGCTCGCTCGATAGCCATCTCAGACACACGTTTGTGATGCTCAGGCAGTTCATCAAATGTAGAGTGAATGACCTCCACATTCTCACCGTGGATCGCTTCCATAATATCCGTTACTTCCTCGGGACGTTCGTCGATCAGGAGGATCAGCATATGCATCTTGGGATTGGTGCACAGGATGGATTTCGCCACTTCCTTTAAAAGAGTGGTCTTACCGGCCTTGGGAGGAGACACGATCATACCACGCTGTCCCTTACCCACAGGGCTGACCAGGTCCATTGCTCTCATGGCAATACTGCTGCCGGGCATCTCCAATCGAATGCGCTCGTTGGGGAATATAGGGGTCATATCCTCGAAGGTCAGTCGCTTCACCGCCTCATCGGGAGCATATCCGTTGATGGATCTCACAAACAACAAAGCGCTGAATTTCTCGGCCTGAGTTTTGATCCTCTTGTTTCCCTTTATAATATCACCGGTCTTTAAGCCAAACTTTCTGATCTGGCTGGGACCCACATATACGTCATTTTCGCCGGGGAGGAAATTCGCACAGCGAATAAAACCGTATCCTTCCGGCAACACCTCAAGAATACCTTCCGCTTCCTCTCCGCTGTCCAGTTCCTTGGGATATGCCGCCTGCTCCTCAGGTGCTGCTTCCGTGCGTGCCGCAGGCTGCTCGGGTGCAGCGGGCTTTGCGGAAACAGGTGCTGTCTGCTCTGCCTTTAATCTCTCATCTTCTGCTAACATAGCCTCTACCAACTCTGCTTTTTTCATAGCAGTGGTACCCTTTAAGCCTCTCGCTTTTGCCAGATCACGGAGCACAGACAAGGCGAGGGATTCATACTTTTCTCTCATGAAACTTCCTTTCCTATCTCGATCATTCTATTGTCTAAACATTGTCTTTGGTGGAATATTTGCAAGAATTGCTGAAATAACTATAAAGCTAATGATTAAATGATGTATTGAATTATACTACACTTTTTATCAAATAGATAGTAAAAATTGAAAAATCTTCCCTTGTAATGCGGTATGAATTAGGGTATGATACTTCTGTTACTTTGATTTTACTTATTTTTATATATTTTAAGGAAAGAGGTATCTCTATGACAACCAATGAAAAGGCACTTATGATGCATGAGAAATGGAACGGCAAGCTTGAGACCGTATCCAAGACTCCCGTTAAATCCCGTGAAGATCTGGCAATCGCTTACACTCCCGGTGTTGCAGAACCCTGTAAGGTGATCGCTGAAGATAAGGAAGCAGCTTACAAATATACTATGAAAGCAAACACTGTTGCAGTAGTTTCCGACGGAAGCGCTGTTCTGGGTCTGGGCAATATCGGACCTCACGCAGCAATGCCTGTTATGGAAGGTAAGGCTGTTCTCTTCAAAGAGTTCGGCGGTGTCAACGCAGTTCCCATCTGTCTGGACACTCAGGATACCGAGGAAATCATCAAGGCTGTTACCTGGCTGGCTCCCGGTTTCGGCGGCATTAACTTGGAGGATATCTCCGCTCCCAGATGTTTTGAGATCGAGGAGAGACTGAAGGCTACTCTGGACATCCCCGTATTCCATGATGACCAGCACGGTACCGCTATCGTTGTTCTGGCAGGTATTATCAACGGTCTGAAGGTCGTTGGCAAGAAAAAGGAAGACTGTCGTGTGGTTGTAAACGGTGCAGGCAGCGCCGGTGTTGCTATCACCAAGCTGCTTCTGACCTATGGTTTCCCCAACATCATCATGTGTGATAAGGTAGGTATCGTTTCCAAGAAGACCGAGGGCTTAAACTGGATGCAGCAGAAAATGGCTGAAGTGACCAACCTTGGCGGTGAGACCGGTACTCTTGCAGATGCACTGAAGGGTGCAGACATCTTCGTAGGTGTATCCGCTCCCAACATCGTAACTCCCGAGATGGTTGCAAGCATGAATCATGATGCTATCCTCTTCGCTATGGCTAACCCCGTTCCCGAGATCATGCCCGATGTTGCAAAGGCAGCAGGCGCTCGTGTCGTAGGTACCGGCCGAAGCGATTTCCCCAACCAGGTCAATAACGTAGTTGCTTTCCCCGGCATCTTCAAGGGTGCTCTGGAGGGACGTGCTACTCAGATCACCGAGGAAATGAAACTGGCAGCAGCTCTTGCTATCGCAAATCTGGTTCCCGATGATGAGTTGAACGAGGACAACATCATGCCCGAGGCATTCAATCCCGTGGTTGCTGATGTTGTTGCAGAAGCAGTAAAGTCTCACATCAAATAATATGACCGAACGAAACTGGCACGGCAAACCCTATTACTCTCTGGATGCCTGGTGCAAAAATCATTTTCAATATAAGTGTTATAAAGTGGCCCTGAATGCTCATATGACCTGTCCCAACCGGGACGGGTCACTTGGCACTCGGGGCTGTATCTTCTGCAGTGCCGGCGGAAGCGGTGATTTTGCCACAGAGACCTGTGGAACAGATATCCGCAAACAGCTGGCGGAAGGAATCAAACTCATCGCAGATAAGTTGCCGGAGGAATCCTTTGACAGGCCCTGTATCATTGCTTATTTTCAGGCATATACCAATACCTACGCTCCCGTTTCCTATCTTCGTGCCCTGTATACGGAAGCTCTGAGCTGTCCGGAAGTGGCCGGGATCTCCATCGCCACAAGACCGGATTGTCTTCCCGAAGAAGTTATCATTTTGCTTTCCGAATTGCAGGCTGCATTTCCGGACAAGTTCATCTGGATCGAGCTGGGGCTTCAGACCATCCACGAGCGAACTGCAGAATATATACGCAGAGGGTATCCGCTCTCCTGCTTTGAGAAAGCGATCCGGGATCTGCATTCCGTAAAGATTCCCGCCATCGTACATATTATCCTGGGTCTTCCCGGAGAAACAGCTGACGACATCTATGAGACTGTGCGTTATCTGAATGGTCAGAACATTTTCGGCATCAAGCTTCAGCTGCTTCATGTCCTAAGAGATACAGATCTTGCCGCAGACTATCTGGCAGGCAAGTTCGGTGTTCCGGACAAGGATACCTATCTCGATACAGTGATCCACTGCCTGGAACTGCTCTCTCCCGATATCACCGTCCACAGAGTCACCGGAGACGGTCCCAAAGAGCTTTTGATCGCTCCCACCTGGAGCCAATATAAAAAAAGTGTGCTGAACACTCTCCATCACAAGATAGCAGCTCAACACACTTATCAAGGTCGTTACCATACCAATGATTGATCTTACAAGGAGGTCCCTATGGTTCAAGATCCCCTCACACTCTACAAACTGATCGTCCTGTACATGTTGGACAGAGTCAATTTCCCTTTGACTACCGCCCAGGTCAGCGACTTTATCTTAGGTAAGGAATATACCAATTTCCTGACGTTGCAGCAGGTCATCACGGAACTGACCGAGACCGGTCTGGTCTCCTCTGAAACCATCTGCAATCGTACACATCTTTCTCTGACCAAGGACGGCCAGGAGACCCTGAGTTTCTTTGAGAATCGCATCAGCGAACCCATCAAACGGGATATCAAGGCCTACTTCCTGGAAAATGAAATGGGGCTTCGCAATGAGGTGTCCGTGCTGGGTGATTACTACAAGTCCACCTCCGGCGAGTATGAAGCCCGCCTGGTAGCCAAGGACCGTGGTATCAGTCTGGTGGATATCACCCTTTCCGTTCCCACAGAGGAAATGGCTGCCGCTGTCTGCGACAACTGGCAAAAGAAAAATCAATCTATCTATCAAATGCTGGTCCGGGAACTTTTCTAAGTTTCCGGATCTTCTTCTCTATGCTTCTTTGCTTCTTCCTTCAACCATCTCATATGTTCTTTGATCTTTTTCTCATACCCGTTTCCGGAAGGAGAATAAAACTCTCTGCCGTTTAACTCATAGGGCAGATACTGCTGCTCTACATAATGATTGGGATATGCATGGGCATATTTATAACCTGTGCCATGGCCCAGCTTTGCTGCGCCCTTGTAATGAGCATCCTGCAAATGGGTAGGGATAGGAAGATTGCCTGTCTCCTCCACCACTGCCATAGCCTGCTCGATGGCTACACAGCTGGCATTGCTCTTAGGCGCACTGGCCACGTAGGCTGCCGCCTGGGAAAGAATGATCTGGGCTTCCGGCATACCGATCCTCTCTACCGCCAGAGATGCATTGGTTGCTACCACCAGCGCCTGCGGATCCGCGTTGCCCACATCCTCCGCCGCACAGATCATGATACGTCTCGCGATAAATGCCACCTGCTCTCCCGCATACAGCATTCTTGCCAGATAATAGACTGCCGCATCGGGATCGGAACCCCGCATACTCTTGATAAAGGCAGAAATGGTATCGTAATGGTTGTCACCGGTCTTATCGTATCGGATCACACGCTTCTGGATACATTCCTGAGCCACTTCATAAGTGATGTGGATCTTGCCGTCTTCGCTTCTCTGGGTGGTCATGATACCAAGTTCCACCGCATTCAAAGCATGTCTCGCATCGCCTCCGGACAATTCTGCCAGGAAATCCAGGGCATCTTCATCGATGGTGGCATTGTAGGAACCCATGCCTCGCTCGGTGTCATACACTGCCTTCTTGATCAGTTCCTTGATGGCTTCCGCAGGGATGGGTTTCAGCTCAAATATAATGGAACGGGAGATCAAAGCTCCGTTTACCTCAAAGTAAGGGTTTTCGGTAGTCGCACCGATGAGGATCAAGGTACCGTCCTCCACAAAAGGAAGCAGATAGTCCTGCTGACTCTTGTTAAAGCGGTGTATCTCATCGATGAAAAGGATCGTACGCTTACCGTACATTCCCTGAATATCCTTGGCCTTTGCCACCACTTCTTCCATATCCTTCTTGCCGGCTACTGTGGCATTGATCTGGGTGAACTCTGCACTGGTGGTGTTGGCGATGACTTTTGCAAGGGTGGTCTTACCGGTTCCGGGCGGTCCGTAGAAAATAACGGAGCTGACCTTATCAGCCTGAATGGCACGATACAGCAATTTGTCTTTGCCCAGAATATGTTCCTGTCCTACCACCTCGTCCAGTTTTCTGGGGCGCATTCTTGCCGCCAGAGGTGATTCCTTCTCCATATTGGAGGAACGCATATAATCAAAAAGATCCATTTTTTCTTCCTTCTGTTCTTATTTCAGGGTGACCTGGTTCTCATGTACCGTCACAGACTTAAGGCTGCGCAGGAAACTTGAGATTCTGCTGTAACCGAACTGTCTGAAATCCAGCTCCGTATATTTCTTGTGCAGTTCGTCGTTCAGAGTGGAAAGGTTGTCGATCACACCGCCGTTGGCGCGGATCATCTCGCAGATGACACGCTCCAGCTCTGTCTTAGTCAGTGTCGCCTTGCGGCCCACATAATGCTGCTTGTCATCCTTCTTGATGGCAAGATCACTGAACTCCTCATTGATCATGGTACTGAGTTTTGTATAGCCATAGTTTCTCACATCGAAATCAGGGAATCTGTCACACAGTCTGTTGCCCAGGTTTGCCAGATCCATCTGCTTGCTTCCGTTTTCACTGATCAGGTCAAGGATCGCATCATGTACATTCTTGACAGGTGTTACATACTGCTCTTCCTGTGCCACATTATCAACAGCAGATTTATTATGTCCCGCCACCAGATTCAGATGGATGAAACGGTTACAGGCTCTTGTCAAAGCGGGAGGGGTCTTGGATTCACCCATGCCCAGCACGAACATATTCTCTTCTCTCAGACGCATCGCCAGTCTGGTAAAGTCACTGTCGCTGGTCACCAGGCAGAAACCCTGAATTTTATTTTTATAGAGGATATCCATGGCATCGATAGCCATGGCCATGTCTGTGGCATTCTTGCCCGTAGTGTAGGAAAACTGCTGCACAGGCATGATGGAAAACTCCAACAGAACATTCTCGCCCCAACCGTTTCCCTTGGACCAGTTGCCATAGATCCTTCTGTATGTGGAAGAACCAAACTTGTCCAGTTCCTCGAAAATCGTTGCCGCATACTTAGGGCTGATGTTGTCTGCGTCTATCAGCACTGCAAATTGCAATCTTTCACTTGCCAAAATATCTTTCTGTTCGCTCATTTCACGGGCTCCTCTCCGATCTGACTCGGTTACTCATTGCCAAATATTATACCACAGACCGTTCTGTATTTCTAGCATTTCTGTGCCTTCCGGGGCTTATGTTCCCTGATACACAAAAAGAGAAGGTCCCATCGGTACCTTCTCTTCTAGATCGGTCTCAATTCCATTTTACTTACGTAATTTTCCGCAAAAGCAGGCACTTGTGCAAGATTGATGCACTTCGTTTCGTCAAAGATCCGTTTGCATCTTATTGTCACATCCTTTCTGCTTGCAGATCCCGCTTTTCGGCAGCCTCGCAGCGATGTATTTCCGCCGGCGTAGGTCTTTTCCACCAGTTCGACAGGTAACAATCCGATCTCCGCCGCATCCTTAGGATCCAGGTAATATCCAAATCCTCCCGCCAGGATCACGCGGTCTATGTCACCACAGGTAATTCCATACTCTTCCAGTAAGATCGTGATACCTGCGGCAATGGCTGCTTTCGCTGTCTGTATGCTTCGTATCGCCTGTTGGGTCACAGTGACATTGCCGATGCGAACCCCCTTGTCAAAATAGGGTTCTGCCAGAAGGCCGCTCTCATCCACCAGTTCTTCCCGTTTGAGTCTCGCTAACAGGCTGACCATATCCGCACCCCAGACACCGCGGTTCACTCCGCCCTCGAAGGCAGGCCCGGCTGCTGTAGCTGCCGCAATGCACTTCTCGCGGTTCCCCAGCACCAGTTCTCCGTTGGTTCCAAGGTCGATCAACAGTGTGATCTCCTCCCGCTCTGCCAGATCTGCGGCATAAATGCCTGCCATGATATCACCGCCTACAAAGGCAGACAGTCCCGGAAATATGAAACAGGAAACTCCTGCAATGGTGATCTCTTCTGCTTCCAGATGAGACGCATAGAATGGTGCATGTCCCAATTCCTCAGTATCTAACCCAAGCAACAGATAGGTCTCTGTGGTATTTCCTGCGATCACCGCAGTCAGTTCACAGTTCTCCGGTACTTTCTTTGCAAACTTCGTAAGACCCTGTTCCAACAGCTCAAATACCGCCAGTCTCAGTTCTTCAGCGGCGCCTTCCTTCGCTGCCTGAATGCGGGAGATCACGTCCGCGCCATAGTTTACCTGAGGATTCACTGCCACCATACGGTCCACTGTCTGACCCTTTTCGTCATACAATACCATAGCGATGGTGGTCGTGCCCAGGTCGATCGCAGCCACATATTTTCCACTCAAAAAGGGCGCAGTATCTCCTGCGCCCTCTGTTTCGTCTGTCAAAATATGTATTTTCCCTGCAAGGCTTCCTCTCGCGGTCACACCGGGGCAAAGACCGCACCCGGTGCAAACGTGACAGCGAAGACCTTTTCTGTCTGTTGCCATATCGTTACCTATACAAATTTATTCTGTTCTGCATCATAGTGATAATCGATCGCAGCCAGTTTTTCTACGATTTCCGCCTTATCAGCATCCAGATCATCACATAATGCATCCAGACTCTGATAGAAATCGCGAAGTTTCAGATTGATGAAACTAAGCAGCATCACAGGATCATTGGGTATCATTCATTTTCCTTTCTGGCACTTGCTACCAGTTCCTCTCCCTGTGCATCGATCACGACAGTATCGTTCATATGCACCTTATCTTCCAGGATCAGTCTGGCAGTCATGGTCTCCACATATTTCTGAACGAATCTCTTGATGGGACGTGCGCCGTAAATAGGATCATAGGCATGACTTGCCACATAATCCATAGCTGCGTCCGTCATCTCCAGCTGTACATCACGGTCAGCCAGTCTGTCGTTCAGTTCTTTCAGGATCAATTTCACAATACCACTTACGTTGTCCTTCGTCAAAGGTTTGAACAAAATGGTCTCATCCAATCTGTTCAGGAACTCGGGACGGAAGTGATTGCGCAGGTCTCCCATCACTGCTGCCTCTGCAGCGGATGAGATCTCACCCTTATCATCAATACCATCCAACAGGTATTGTGCACCGATGTTGGAGGTCATGATCAGAATGGTGTTCTTAAAGTCCACGCATCTTCCCTGAGAATCGGTGATACGTCCGTCATCCAATACCTGCAAAAGTACATTGAACACATCCGGATGAGCCTTCTCGATCTCATCGAAGAGGACAACACTGTAAGGTTTTCTTCTGACTGCTTCAGTCAACTGTCCGCCTTCCTCGTATCCTACATATCCGGGAGGCGCTCCGATGAGTCTGGATACGGAGAACTTCTCCATATACTCACTCATATCGATTCGCACCATATTTGCTTCGTCATCAAACAATGCCTGAGCCAGAGATTTCGCCAGTTCTGTCTTACCAACACCGGTAGGTCCCAAGAACAGGAAGGAACCGATGGGCTTGGAAGGATCCTTGATACCCGCTTTGGAACGCATGATCGCCTCGGATACCTTGGTAACGCCCTCCTCCTGACCGATGACTCTCTGGTGCAGGATCTCGTCCAGATGTAATGTCTTACTTCTCTCACTCTCGGTGAGCTTGGTCACAGGAATTCCGGTCCAACGTGAAACGATCTTGGAGATCTCCTCATCGGACACCTTCTCATGAACCAGAGACAGAGATCCGGTGCTCGCCTTCTCCTCCTGCTCCAGCTTTTTGATCAGTTCCGGCTTTCTGCCGTAGCTCAATTCTGCTGCCTTCTCCAGATTTCCTTCTCTCTGGGCGATCTGGATCTGGCTGTTGACTTCATCGATCTCCTCGCGCAGTTTGGACAATCTCTCTACGGAAGATTTCTCATTATCCCACTGTGCCTTGATCTGAGCAAAGGTCTCCTTCTGCTCTGCCAGCTCCTTCTGCAGAACCTCCAGACGCTCCTTGCTCATATGGTCGTCTTCCTTCTTCAGTGCGGCCTCTTCGATCTCCATCTGCATGATCTTACGCTGCATCTCATCCAGTTCGGTAGGCATGGAATCCAGTTCCGTCTTGATCAGTGCGCAGGCTTCATCGATCAGGTCGATGGCCTTATCGGGAAGGAATCTGTCCGTGATATATCTGTGAGAAAGTGTGGCTGCGGACACCAATGCGGTATCCATGATCTTGACACCGTGGAATACCTCGAAACGCTCTTTCAGACCACGAAGGATGGAAATGGTATCCTCCACCGTAGGCTCCTCCACCATGACAGGTTGGAAACGTCTTGCCAGTGCAGGATCCTTCTCGATATATTTGCGGTACTCATCCAGTGTGGTAGCACCGATACAATGCAGTTCGCCTCTTGCCAACATCGGCTTCAGCATATTGCCGGCATCCATGGCGCCGTCACCCTTGCCTGCACCCACGATGGTATGCAGTTCATCTATGAAGAGGATCACCTGGCCATCACTGTTTTTCACATCATCCAGTACCGCCTTCAGTCTCTCCTCGAACTCGCCTCGATACTTGGCACCCGCCAAAAGAGCTCCCATATCCAGGGCAAAGATCTTCTTATCCTTCAGTGCCTGAGGCACATCTCCGCGAACGATTCGCTGAGCAAGGCCTTCTACTACCGCTGTTTTACCTACGCCGGGTTCACCGATGAGCACGGGATTGTTCTTGGTCTTTCTGGAAAGGATACGCACCACGTTACGAATCTCCGCATCTCTGCCGATGACGGGATCCAGTTTCTGATTGCGTGCACGCTCCACCAGTTCTGTACCGTATTTCTCCAGAGTATCATAAGTAGCTTCCGGATTATCGCTGGTCACACGCTGATTGCCGCGCACCGTGGAGAGTACCTGCAGGAATCGCTCGGTATCGATACCATACTCTTTGAAGATCTGGGCGATCTCACGATTGGGATGCTTGATCATAGCAAGGAACAGATGCTCCACGGAGACATACTCGTCTCCCAGTCGCTTTGCTTCATCCTCAGCGGTGATCAGGACCTTATTCAGATCCGCTCCGATATAGAGATTGCCGCCCTGTACCTTGGTTCTCTTCTTGATGCCCTGCTTTGCTCTGTCCAGAAAATGATCCGTCTGGATCTCCATCTTCTCGATCAGCTTCAGGATCAGGCTGTCCTCAATGGTCAAAAGGCTTACCAGAAGATGCTCTTGTTCGATCTCCTGATTGCCGTATTCGTAAGCAAGTCTTTCACAACCATTCACTGCCTGCATAGATTTCTGTGTGAACTTATTGATATTCATATGCATTGCCTCCTTAGTGACATAACAGTTGCAAACAATTGTGTTTTGTTTGTTCTATAACTAATATAACACTTATCTCACGAAATACAATTAAAAAAGTATAAAGAAATTCTAATCTATTTAGTTGATCCCTACTACTTCGTAACCTGCATCTACTACAGCAGCGGTCAGAACTTCGTCACTTACGTCTGCAGCCAGTTCTACGGTTGCGGTCTTGTTTTCCAGGCTCATCTCTACGCTGCTTACGCCCTCGATTGCCTGCAAAGCCTTCTGTACTCTTCCGGTACAGTGATTACACATCATTCCTTCGATCGTCATTACTTTCTTCATTGTTTCTTTCCTCTCTTCTTTGTATATGATTGCTGTGGGTCCGTCTGAAACGGGACCTGACTCTTGTCCTTCCGGACTTGTTACCATTTTTGTAAAACCTGCCTTGAATCTTCTCAGTCTCAATGCATTGGTCACCACGAAAATACTGCTGAGGCTCATGGCTGCCGCACCGATCATAGGATTCAATTTCAGGCCAAATGCAGGATATAGAAGTCCTGCTGCCACAGGAATTCCGATGCAGTTATAGAAAAAGGCCCAGAACAGATTCTGCTTGATGTTGCGGATGACGGCACGTCCCAGCAAAATTCCTGTAACTGCATCTCTAAGGTCACTCTTCATCAGTACGATATCCGCACTCTCCATGGCCACGTCGGTACCGGCGCCGATGGCAAATCCCACATCTGCTGCCGCAAGAGCCGGCGCATCATTGATGCCGTCACCTACCATGGCAACTACACGACCTTCCTGCTGCAGAGCGCGGATCTTGCTCTCCTTATCTGCAGGCAATACCTCTGCCATAACTTCCGTGATTCCAAGTTCACTGCGAACCGCCTCTGCGGTACGTTTATTGTCTCCGGTGAGCATTACCACCTTGATATTCATATCCAGTAGGCGCTTGATAGCTGCTGCAGAGCCTGCTTTTACCTGATCTGCCACAGCAATGCAGCCTACAAATCTACCCTCAACAGCTAACAATAAGGGGGTATTGCCTTCCTCGGCGATCTGATCCAGTCCGTCCTTCTGCACAACAGTCAAAGCGATCTTCTTTTCATCCAAAAAGGCCCGATTGCCGATAATGACTTCTTTCGTACCGGTGGCAGTCTGTACCTTTCCTTCCACACCTCGGCCGAACACTGCCCGGAATTCCTCCACGGCAAGTTCAGGCACGTGAAGCACCTCGGCTTCTTTCACGATTGCTTCCCCCAGCGGGTGCTCGCTCTTTCGCTCCAGCGCCGCTGCCAGTGCCAACATATCTTCCACGGAAAGATCCGTATAACCGTACACACCGGATACGCGAAGTTTACCGGAAGTGATAGTACCTGTTTTATCCAATACTACCGTGTCCACTTCCTTCACTCTCTGAAGAGCCTCACCGGACTTAAAAAGGATACCGTTTCCGGCTCCCACGCCGGTTCCCACCATGATTGCCACAGGTGTTGCCAGACCAAGTGCACAGGGGCAGGAGATCACCAGTACCGCGATGGCACACGATACCGCAAATTCCCCCTCAGCACCTGCAAGCAGCCAGCCGATCAGCGTCAGGATCGCGATTCCGATCACCACCGGAACAAATACTCCGGCTACCTTGTCCGCAATTTTAGCAATAGGTGCCTTACCTGCGCTGGCTTCCTCCACCAGGCGAATGATCTGTGACAGTGTAGTATCTTCTCCCACTCTGTCCGCGCGACATTTTAAGAATCCGTTCTTATTCAAAGTCGCTGAAATGACCTTATCTCCGGCCTTTTTCTCCACAGGGATGCTCTCACCGGTCACAGCGGATTCATCTACACCGGAATATCCTTCCAGCACCGTTCCATCCGCAGGGAAAGAGGCTCCGGGTTTCACCAGATAGATATCTCCTACGCGAAGTTCCTCCGCGGGGATCTCCTGCTCTCTGCCGCTTGCATCCAATACCAGTGCCGTCTTAGGAGACAGATCCATCAGCTTTGCAATAGCTTCTCCGGTCTTTCCCTTGGACCTGCTTTCCAGGTATTTGCCCACGGTGATCAAAGTCAGGATCATGCCTGCAGACTCAAAATAGATATCATGATGATACTTCATCACCAAAGCCATATCGCCGTGTCCCAGGCCATAAGAAATTCGAAAAGCAGCAAACAAGCCATAACCCACGGAAGCCCCGGCTCCGATGGCAATAAGGCTGTCCATATTGGGGGACAGGTTCTTCAGAGTGCGGAAGCCAACCTGGAAAAACTTGCGATTCAGATACAGGATCGGCAGCAATAAAAGGAACTGCACCAGGACATAGGTCATTGCATTCTCATGACCGGCCAGCGTATTTCTCACAAAGCCGGGCACAGGCAGTCCGAGCCAGTCTTCATACATCTGAAACATGGCCACATACATAAGCGGAATCAGAAATGCCACGGAAAGCCACAGCCTCTGTCGCATAGCATCATCCTTCTCTTTTGCCTGCTTCTGTATGTCTCCCGTTGCCTTGGATACAGTCTTCTTATTTCGATCCGCAAGGGGAATGGCACCATATCCGCCGGCTTCCACTGCTTTCACAATGTCCTCCGCATGCAGAATAGTCTCATCATATTCAATATCCATAGTCTCTGTCAGCAGATTGACAGAAACTTTCTGTACACCGGGCAACTTACCGGCCGCTTTCTCCACATGGGCGGAGCAGGCGGAACAGGTCATTCCCGTAATCGTATATCGTTCATTCATCTCTTTACCTACTTTAACTTCTTGATCAGTTCCAAAGCCTCGGAAAGTACTTCCCGATTGCCCTTCTCAACTTCCTCTACCACACAGGTCTCCATATGCTCCTGCAATATGATATAGCCAAAGGACTGCAGCGCACTTTCCACCGCTGCTACCTGGGTCAGGATATCGCCGCAATAACGATTCTCCTCCAGCATCCTGCCGATGCCGTTTAACTGCCCCTGGATCCTGCTCAGGCGGTTTCTCAGGGTTTTCAACTCTTCTTCACTTCTGGGTGTTGCCTTCTGATGGCAGCAACAACATTCATTTTCCATAGCAAGACCTCCTGTTTTTAGGTATATTTTATACCCCCTGGGGGTATCTGTCAATGTGCGAATTCTTTTAAAACAAGAATGGAATTTCCATGGTTTATCACGTCCCCTTCTTTCACCGATAACTGATATTGGGTCTGGGCCGGAAACCGGATCTTCATCGTCAACAAAATATCCCTGCCCTTTTCCTCCAAAGTCTTTCTCTCAAACTCTAGCAGTTTCTTCCCGGAGCCTACCACCTCACGGCCCACTACCTTCGGGCGAAAAAGGTACCTTTCCCCCTCAGCCATATCCTCTCCCAACTGCAGGTAGATCTGCGCCCCGTACTCCGACTCCAGGTCCAGGGCATTGCCGAAGGGGTATACTTTCGTGACCCGTCCGTCCCAGGGCGCATAGAGGTAACCGTCCACAGGCCGAAACAGCAAAAGTAATTCCTCTCCGTTCTGTACATGCACCACCTCTCCCGACACAGGACTCAAGAGCCAACGTATCACCTCCTCTTTCCCCTTTGCCTGTCCGGAGTGCGCCCATTGTTCCACCTGCATCTGTTCTTCACCTGCACTTTCCACAACTTTCCGTGCTCCCAACAGCATGCCGTAATTGACTCCTCCCACCAATGCTGCAATGATTCCAAGCACCAGCCAAACCATTTCCATTCTCTGCACCTCTTTTCTTTCCCCTATTTTTTCCAGTTTTGTGCAAAGCTATGCACCGAAAACTGTTGACAGTATTCCCGTGAAAATGCTATACTACAAGCGTATTCTGAATGAAAGTCATTGATCTCACATATTTTTGTAAGTCATTGCACCTTTGATGATGGTTTACAAAAATATGTGATTTTTTTGTCCTACTTTAGAATCATTACATTTTATTTTTATTTTTAAGGAGGTACCACAATGAACAACGGTACAGTTAAATGGTTCAACGCACAGAAGGGTTATGGTTTCATCACTAACGATGCTTCCGGAGAAGAGGTTTTCGTACATTTCTCCGCTATCAACGCTGAAGGTTTCAAGTCTCTTGAGGAAGGCCAGAAGGTTACTTTCGATACAGAGTGCGATCCTCAGAACAGCAGCAAGATCCGCGCTACCAACGTTACTGTAGTAGCTTAATTGCTTCTGAAATAACGACAAAAAGAGAAGGCATCGGTTATCCGATGCCTTTTTTCTCACTCATTCGTAAAGGAGTCATCTTATGAGTTTGTTAACTCTTTTTATCACCGCTGTCGGTCTCTCCATGGATGCTTTTGCAGTCAGCATCTGCAAGGGACTTGCCATGAAAAAGCTTTCCGTAAAGAAAGCACTGATCATCGGCCTCTGGTTCGGTGGTTTCCAGGCCCTGATGCCTACCATCGGCTATCTTCTGGGCACCCGCTTTGAAAAATATGTTACCAGCATCGATCACTGGATCGCTTTCGTTCTTCTGGCTCTCATCGGTGCCAACATGATCAAGGAAGCACTCTCCGACGACGAAGAGGAAGCCAACGATTCCATCGATGTGAAGACTATGTTCCTGCTGGCCGTTGCCACCAGTATCGACGCTCTTGCCGTTGGTGTCACCTACGCTTTCCTGCAGGTACAGATCATTCCCGCAGTCACCTTCATCGGTATCACTACTTTCCTACTCTCCGCTGTCGGTGTCAAGATCGGCAACGTATTCGGTCTGAAGTACAAATCCAAGGCCGAGATCGCCGGCGGTGTCATCCTGATCCTGATGGGTACCAAGATCCTGCTGGAGCACCTTGGTCTTTTGAACTGGTTACCTTTTTAAGGGCCGCATTTATTGAAGGCCGCATCCTCAATACAAAAAATAAACGAGGGAGACAGGGAGTGTCTGTCGTAGAAACGTTGTTCACGTTTCCGAGACAGACCTCCCTGGCATGCCCTCGTTTTTATATGTCCGCAGGATGCGGCTCCCTTATGCTTCCTGGTGATAGAAGTTCAGGGTAGCGATCACTACAAAGATAGATGTGTACAGCAACATCAGAATGTCCATGAGCAGGTACGCCAGGGTGATGCCGCTCACGTACAGTCCCAGGAAGGCTCCGCCTACACCAAAGAAGATACAGAAGCTGAGCACCATCATTTCGAACATTTGGCGGCCGAAAACACCGATGGCATCACCGATGAGTACCTCTGCTACTGCGTGGCCGTAGATCTTACAGCCTGCAACCAGCATATAGGAGATCGCGGTCAGGAGGACTACGATGGGTGATGTTTTCAGGGTAAAGCTGGCAGGAATGGCCAACAGAAGTCCTGCAATCAGATTCTTGATGTTGGGGATCATGGTAACACTCATCAGCTTGTTGAACGCGCTGTCAGGAATCAGGTAGGTGTAAGGGGAATTCAGTTCCGTGGTCCACTTACCGTTGATGGCTGCCATGATGAAGGTCAGGTATGCACCTACGATAGGTAAAATATAGGGTGCAAATGACATGAACTCAGGATCGGATCCCTCGAAGTAAGCTAGTACTCCAACTGTCACACTGGCCAGGAAAAGAATTACCATATTGAGATCGAAGATAAAGAACTTCGTCTTCTTATATTCCAACAGCTGTCTGTAGAACAAAGCCTTCGCACCGGTACCCTTCCATGCCACCTGCGCGGTACCGTACTTTGCCTTCTTGCCCATCTGCATAACAGTGTTGCCCTTCTTCTGCTTCTGCATCGCTTCTTCATAATCGTCCGCAAATTTCAGTGCGTCTTCGTAATATTCGCCCACACAGTGCATTCGCTTCGCCAATGTAAAGATGACCACAAAGAATACCAGGTAGCAAACGGTACCGATGATATTGACTACGGTAGGTTTTACCAGGAGCAAATGTACCACTGCAACATACCAACCAAACACGGGAATGCACTGGATCAGATCTCCGTGGAAGAAGAAATTCATTGTTTCCGCTGCCAGACCGTACTTGAGATATCCCACAAATGCGATCAGCACCAGTGCAGCATAGATGCTGTAGCAAAGCCACTTGATCACGCTTCTGCTCTTGTCGGTCAGTTTCTCGGAAGCATACAGGATCACTGCCAGGCTTCCTTCCAGAGTAAACTGGAAGCCAATGGAGAATACTCCGTACAATAACATTCTCCATACCGGTATATGAAATCCCAGGATACCGACGATGACAAATACCACGCAGAATATCGCTCTTGCAAGCAAAGTCTGCAGGAAAGCAAAGGTAATAACTGTCTTCGGCATGATCGGTGACGGAAACAGGAAATGTACATCGGAATTACGGAACATCAATCCTTTTCGCTTAGCATAGGTGACAAGGTTCAAAGGGATCATAAAGATCGCTGCTGCCACCAGCAGAAGCACAAAAGCATTCATATCAGGATTCGCAAAGAAAATATGCACTGAATTCATCAAGCTGAACACATAGAATCCGATAAACAGCAGGTAAATATAGGTCACCGGCTTTTTCAGTGATTTTTTGATCTTATTGATAGTTCTGCGTTTCCACAGGTAGAATAAAGCATTCATATTATTCCTCCTCGGCTGCCGCAGGTTCTGCACTGTCTTCGGTCTGTCCGGTCACCTTAAAGAACAATTCCTCAAGGTCCTTATCTTCCAGGTTCTCCTTGACATAGGTGCCCAAAATATGTCCCTTATCCATAACGAAGGTCACGTCCCAGAGATCCTTTACCATATCCAGCATGTGGGTACTGATCAGCACGGTGCAACCGCTGTCACGAAGTTCCAGAATCACTGTCTTCAGTTCCTTGATCGCCATAGGATCCAGACCGACCATAGGCTCATCCAGCAGGATCACCTTAGGCTTAACGATCAGAGCACAGCAAATGCTGACCTTCTGCATCATACCCTTGGAAAGCTCATTTCCCAGTTTATCCTGCTTGTCATCCAGTTCGAAGCGCTTGAACAGAGCCTGTACTTCTTCCTCTTCCACCTTCACACCATAAGCTCTGGTGATGAACTCGATATGCTCTCTTACGGTCAGGGAATCATACATGAAAGGCAGCTCAGGCACATAAGCAAACACCTTCTTCGCCTCATAACTTCTGGCAGGCTTTCCGTCAACTCTGATCTCGCCCTTGTATTTCAGCAGACCGGCAATACTCTTGATCACGGTGGATTTACCTGCACCGTTAGGTCCCAACAGAATACCCACTTTACCGTCAGGCACTGCAAAACCTACATTGTCTGCCGCAAGGGTCTTACCGTACTTCTTCGTTACTTTGATTACTTCTAACATTGTTATCTCCTCTCAGGCACTCCTACGCGGAGTGCACCCCCTCTATGTATTAGATTGCTGAAATAAAGCCCATACCCATCAATGCACAGATCGCCCAAAGCAGGAACAGGTGCACAGGATAGAATGCATAGAACACATATTTCAGATTCAGTCCTCTCTTGCCGTTGTACTTTGCGATAGGGATCAGCGTCAGGAAGGATGTGATCTCTGTAAAGCTCATCAAGGTCAATACCACGCAGCCTGCGGTTGCGGAAAGTACCTTTCTCTTTCTGAAAAGATAGATCATGAAAATAGTGAGCACACCGCCGCCTGCATAGTCGGTCTTGAGCACACCTGCAATAAACATGGCGATCACTACCAGGATCGCATTGCCCATCAGCTGCCAGGTCTTATCCTTGCCTCTGATCAGGCGATAGACCACTGCCACAATGATGCAGATCAATAATACGCCGAGGAAAACTGCCACAAAGAGCGGTGTTCTGTCTTCCATTCCGGTGATCATGGTGAACTGCATACCGGAAAGTTCTACTTCCTTGAATGCACAATAGAGAGGCACCAAAACCATACCGGCTGCCACTACCGTATTCTTGATCCATGCTGCAGGATTCCAATTCATAAATTTCTCTACGGCGCAGAGCAACAAAATACCTACCAACAATGTAAAGTATACATTCTGATATTCCAGCTCGAAGAATTTGCCGCCGGTGGCCAGATCAAAGGGAATTTCGGAGATCAAGGCAAACAAGCCAAGACGCATAGCATATTTCTTTACATTTCTGGTCTTCTGGAAACCTTCTACCAAAAGGAAACAGAAGATCGGGAATCCCAGACGTCCGATCATTCTTGTCACAAACATCAGATCATACAATCCACCGTTCTGTGCTAAGAATGCCTCTTGTTCCTCTAAAGAACTTACCTGCGCCATGCCGCGCACCAGCAACATTCTTGTTAAGATGCATGCACCGATATGATCGATGAGCATCGTGATGATCGCGATCAGCTTAATGGTGCTTCCTGCTATTCCTTTCTTTTCTTTTGATGAGACAGGCATTTCTGTCTGAATCTCCTGTACTGCTTCCATCTCATTCCTACTTTCTGCCAATCTTCACACGTTTGGCTGTTTCATTGTACTGTTCGAATAATACAATAATATATTATACGTCATTTGTCAACAGAATATCTCGCACTTTAAGTCGGAAAAACGTGCAGTTTCTTTTCTCAGTTTCCCGGAATCCCCGAAAGAACGGCAAAAAGAAACCACGGATAAGAAATCAGTTTCCGGTTTCTCATCCGTGGTCTACTTAAACGATCTTATATCCGTTTCCCCAGACTACCTTCAGATGCTTGGGATCTCTGGGATCTTCTTCGATCTTCTCTCTGATGTGGCGCACATGCACCGCTATGGTATTGTCTGCGCCGTAAGCCTTCATATTCCAAATGCTCTCGTAGATCTGTGCATTGGACAAGACTTCGCCCTTCTGCTTTATCAGGAGTTTCAGAATATTATATTCAATGGGTGTCAATCGGACACTCCTGCCATCCACACTAACTGCATGCAGATCATCATCCACCACAAGACCGCCGGCACGAAAGATCTTCGCTGCCGGAACCCGGTTGGTCAACTGCCTGTATCTGCGGATCTGACTGTGAATACGAGCCATCAGTTCCATAGGATTGCAGTTCTCCAATACATAGTCATCCGCTCCTGCTTCCAGAGCCATGATCTTGGCAGTCTCAGCAGACTGACTTGAGATCACGATCATGGGAATGCGGCTGAAACGACGCAGGTTCGTGATCATTTCAATTCCCGCTCCCCATCCCTTATCAGTCAATTCAATATCCAGTAGCATCAGACAGATCTCACTGTCCTGCAGAGCGTCCTCCAGTTTCTCCAGGCTCTCTGCCACCAAAAGGTCCATGTTTTCCGCTTCAAAATAGGGCTGCATCTTTGCCCCGATCCCTGTCTTGTTATTATAGATCAATATCTTACCCATCTTTATCCTCCTATCTATGATAATCAGATCTTAGGTTTTTTTCCTATCTACACTAACAGACGACTTTTACGGTGCAAAAGTTTCAAAAATTTTTCATTTTATGTCGTTAAATGAAATATGTACGGTCATTGCCACTTATACTGTCCGTTTCCATCCGGGCCGGTCAAAATTTCCCCATCCTTCTTCATAACCGATATTTCACAGTAATGATGGTCGGATATTGAAATTGCAACTACTTCAGATACTTCTCCGGCACTAATGCGAAGTGCTCCCTCCTTCTGTGCATGGTCAAATGCCTGGTCCAGGTAATGACTATCTCGCCAAATCGGTATCAAGTCCTCCGGCATAGTAATTTTCTTGGGTTTCTCACTAATTGTATAGGTGATCAGCGGCATGATCGATGAATGAGAGGTGTATAACTCCATTCCCTGATATTCTTCCAGTCTCTCTTCAGTCAGCACTTCCGGAAGATAATCGTTCTAAAAAAGATGTCGGACTTGATTTATCTCAAAGTGAAACTTATTCAAAAGACGGAAAAATTTTATCATCATCTGACTATCAAAAATTTTCAAATGGAATATCTTGCGAAGTAATAAGAATTGATAAAACATATACTAACGG